>JBCDFX010000004.1:0-30097 GCA_039177155.1 Cyanobacteria bacterium P01_H01_bin.119 | reverse complement strand
GTTCGGTAGGGCTCAGGGTAAGACCTTCTGCTGCTTCTATGACCATTCCAATGCTCCTTTTCGCCATGCGTAGACGAGACCAAACACCAAAATGGCGATAAAGATCAGCCCCTCAAAAAAAGCTATCATTCCTAATCTACTGAATGCGACCGCCCAGGGATACAGAAAAACTGTTTCTACATCAAAGATGACAAACACCAGGGCAAACATGTAATAGCGGATATTAAATTGAATCCAAGCGCCGCCAATAGGCTCCATGCCGGACTCATAAGTGGTTCGCCTAGCTGGGCCACGACCTGCAGGCCGCAAAAAACTAGCTGCCGTCAGTGCCAGAATGGGCACCAGGCTGCTAATGATCAGGAATCCTAGAAAGTATTCATAACCGCTGAGAACAAACACAGTTCAAAATCTCGGTAGTCTACTAAGTTATGTTACTTCTGTTTCTTCATTTTAAGGGTATTTTTCTAAAACATTAGCGACGGTTGGGTACAGCGTAGGCTGAAAAACGATCCCCGCCATATGTCATAATCGTAACGAAATCCTTACAGTGTGGTTTAGATCTCGCTGTGAATCCTATTGATGTTGGTGTTACCGGGTTTATCCGAAATGAGTGCCGAGTCAGAAACGTCCCAAACGGCTAGCGAGACAACCCATTCTGCGCCTCAGCCCAAGTTTGATCAGGTCAATACCGATCAAATTAATTCTGATCAGACTGGTTCTAATCAGGCTGTGGCTAACCTTTCTGCAACAGATTCCACAGCTACCGAAGAGCCTCAGGAACTGACCCCAGCAGAGCTGGATCAGTACGAGTGCCGCTCATGCGGATACGTCTATGAGCCCGTAAAGGGCGACAATTTAAATAAAATTCCAGCCGGGATTGCATTCGCTGAGCTGCCGACTGTTTGGCGTTGTCCAGTGTGTGGGGCTGCGCCTAAACGCTTTAATAATGTTGGCCCCGCTGGAAAAGCGTCTGGTTTTAAGGAGAACTTAGGCTATGGGTTTGGGGTAAACACGCTGACTCCGGGGCAAAAAAACATTTTGATTTTTGGAGCCTTAGCGTTGGGATTTCTATTTTTCCTAAGCCTCTACGGCCTGAGGTAAATGGGTCATGGGGCTCAGGGGGTTGGAAGAAACTGAGCGTTGGTGTTGATGGCGACTGAGAATGGGGTAACTCAAAATCTTATGGTGATGCAGTCTTTATTTGAAGAATTAAGAAAACTGGTGGCGATCGCGGCGATCGCTATATTGATGGCGGGCTGTACTAGCGCTTTTTTACCGAGTTTAGAGAGCAATCCCTGGCAGGTCGTCAATCTGGATAGTGATGCCACCCTGGCTGATATTGATTTTACGGGCGATCGCGATCACGGTTGGCTAGTGGGTAATCGCAACACGCTGTTAGAGACCACTGACGGCGGACAAACCTGGGCTGCAAAATCGCTGAATCTGGAAAAGAGCTACACCCTAACCTCGGTAAGTTTTGCTGACGATGAGGGTTGGGTTGCGGGTCAGCCCAGCTTGCTGTTGCACACCCAAGACGGCGGCAGTACCTGGGAACAGGTTGCGCTAAGTGAGAAACTGCCGGGTGCTCCGCTCAAAATTACGGCGCTGGGGCCTGATGCTGCGGAAATGGTCACTGATATTGGGGCAATCTACGCCACTCAAAATGGCGGTGCCAACTGGAAGGCCATGGTCGAGGGTGCCATTGGGGTTATTCGCAACCTCAATCGGTTTGAGGATGGTCGCTACATCGCAGTGTCGTCTCGGGGCAACTTTTATTCTACTTGGCGACCAGGGCAGCGGACCTGGCAGCCCCATAATCGAGAGAGCTCCCGCCGGTTGCAAAACATAGGATTCTCTGCTGACGGCGATCGCTTTTGGCTAATTGCCCGGGGCGGGCAACTTCAATTTGGCAATGATGCTGAGGCTGAAGAATGGGAAGAGCCAATTAATCCTGAATTTTCAACCAGCTGGGGGCTACTGGATGTGGCCTATCAAAGTGAAGATGAGGTTTGGGTCTCTGGCGGGGGCGGCAATATGCTGTATAGCCCGGATGGAGGAGAGACCTGGCTAAAGGATCGAGATTTGGATAACGTACCGTCCAATTTGTACCGCATTGTCTTTACCGACACCGATCAGGGATTTGTTTTGGGCCAGCAGGGGGTTCTGCTGCGCTATGTTGGCAAAGGCTCCGCCGCTGCCTAGAGTATGGGGAGCGGTTGCCCTCTTCCTAATCTTGGAGCGGATGTAAACGAGCATGGACGTGCGGGCATAGATGTGAATGTTAAGTTTTTTCTTGTTAGGATAAGCCCCATTCCGTATGATGGTAAGTGGGGAGTTAATTGATGTTAGAGGAGATAGAGAGATGGCAGGTAATACAGGGGAAAGACCTTTTTCCGATATTGTCACTAGTATTCGCTACTGGGTGATTCACAGCATTACTATCCCTGCGTTGTTTGTCGCAGGCTGGCTGTTTGTTAGCACCGGTTTGGCCTATGACGCATTTGGCACCCCGCGGCCCAATGAATATTATCCGAACAATCAGATGGAGCTACCCATTCTGCAAGATCGCTATGGGGCCAGCCAGCAAATCAATGAGTTTTCGGATCAATAGTTTCGACCAGTGACGTTTACGTTCAATTATTTTTGAAGCATGACTAATAGTACTAATCTCAATGAGCCCAAGGTTTATCCGATTTTTACGGTGAGATGGCTTTCGGTTCACGCTTTGGCGGTGCCGAGTGTCTTCTTTTTGGGCGCGATCGCCGCAATGCAGTTTATCCAACGGTAGGAAATCCCATGGATCGTTCTCCAAATCCCAATAAGCAGCCAGTTGAATTAAACCGGACCTCTTTATATCTAGGTTTGCTGCTGGTTTTTGTATTGGGTCTTTTATTCTCTAGTTATTTCTTTAACTAGGGATTGGCTGCGCTTGGCTTTATCCGTTGCTGATGCAGCGGTTTTCTTGTTGCTTAGCGAAATAAATATAGGTTGTTGATAGCGAACGTCGTTAGGAGGTGTGTTGTGAATCAAGGTGGGCGAATTCCGCTGTGGATCGTGGCAACGATTGCCGGAACCGGGGTTTTAGTTGTGGTAGGACTGTTTTTTTACGGTGCGTATTCGGGCGTTGGTTCTGCCATTTAGCCCCCAAATTGCCGCGGTTGTGGCCTCGCGTATAGCTCAACGAAACGTTGAAATAGATAATGTTCACGACCTGGACATTATCTATTTTGGTTTAAAGCCGCGCAGCAAAACCTATTTTGCCTTTGATGCCTTCTTGGCTGCTGCCTTCTCCTTCTGTTTCTGACGCTTTGCGGCGACTTTAGCAGCTTTCTCAGCTTCGATAGCTAAAAGGCGAGCCTTTTCTTCGGCTTCGGCGACTTTGTCTGAGTAGTAATGATAGTCGCCACGGTAAAGGTGAAGTTCGCCATCGCGGATTTCGACAATTTTGGTGGCGACTTGGGAAATAAAATAGCGATCGTGGGAGACAATCAGCGCGGTACCGTCGTAGTTTTGCAGGGCATTTTCGAGCGTTTCTTTCGCTGGAATATCTAAATGGTTAGTCGGCTCATCTAGAATTAAAAGATTGGCGGGGCGCAGGAGCATTTTTGCCAGCGCTAATCGGGCCTTTTCGCCGCCGCTGAGAGCATCAACGGGCTTAAACACCACATCACCGCTAAATAAAAACTGTCCGAGCAGCGATCGCACTTCTACATCCTTCCAGTCGGGTACCTCATCGTGGACCGTGTCCATAACGGTCTTGGTGAGATCTAGAGCTTCCGCCTGATTCTGTTCAAAGTAGCTTGGAATAACGTTGTGATTTCCAAAGGTGACGGTGCCTTCGGTCGGCTCTTCTATGCCCATCAGCAGCCGCAGGAGAGTCGATTTGCCAGCTCCGTTCGGGCCGAGAAACGCAATGCGATCGCCCCGTTCCACCAGCAGGCTAGCCCCTAAAAAAAGAATTTTGTCGCCATAGGTATGGGTAAGATCGTCCACCATAACTACTTCCTGACCGCTACGGGGAGCCGGCGGAAATCGAAACCTTAGCCCTCGCAGATTGGCCACAGGAGACTCAATGCGATCGATTTTGTCAAGCTGTTTCTCCCGGCTTTTGGCCTGGGTACTGCGGGTAGCACTGGCTCGAAATCGCTCCACAAAGGCTTGCTGCTTTTCGATTTCTTTTTGCTGCTGCGCATAGGCGCTGAGCTGAGCCGCCTGATTTTCAGACTTTTGGGCCAAATAAGCGCTGTAGTTGCCCAGATAGGTTGTCGATACGCCCCGCTCAGTTTCCACAATTTGAGTGCAGAGGCGATCGAGAAATTCCCGGTCGTGGGAGACAATTACCATCGGCGTGTTCAGCTCTTTAAGATAGGTCTCTAGCCACTCAATGGTCTCAAGATCGAGATGGTTGGTCGGCTCATCGAGCAGCAGTACGTCAGGATTTTGCAGCAAAATTTTGCCCAGGCTCATGCGCATTTGCCAGCCGCCGCTAAAGGCGCTGACGAGCTGATCGCCAGCGTCGCTGTCGAATCCCATCTCCGGCAGAATTTTTTCAATCTGCGCGTCTAGTCCATAGCCGTTTAAGGCTTCAAATTTACGCTGAAGCTTATCCATCCGCTGAATCAGCGCTTCTAGTTCATTTGGATCGGCCTTTTCCATCCGCTGAGGCAGATGGGTCAGCTCTTGCTGAACCGCGTTGGCCTCAGCAAAAACGGTCCAAAACTCTTCTCGCACCGTACGGCTCGGGTCGACCTCAAACTCCTGGGTCAAATAGCCAATATGCAAATCCGCCGGACGCGCTACGGCACCAGTGGTGGGCTCAATCAGGCCCATAATAATTTTAAGCTGGGTCGATTTACCGGCCCCGTTAACGCCGACTAGCCCAATGCGATCGCCGACTTTGACCTCCCAGGTCACATCTTTAAGCACCTCTCCAGTGGGATACATTTTGCTGATATGTTCGAGTCGCAGCATTACTGTCCCCTCACTGGCGTTTAAAGATTCTGATATTGGATAGAAGCAGCAGACCTATCTTGCAAACAAATACTGCTGTCACAATCCGCAACATTCAAACTTTAGCAAATTTTCTTAATGATTTTATGACGCAGATTTAAAGTAAGAGCACATGTAGCAGCCGAACGGATAATTAGGACGAAGCTGTAAGTCAGATTGCTCTTATATCAACCACTCCAGCGATACCGGGTGTGGTAAGCAATCTGACCAACGCTGTTCAGATTGCTCTTATATCAATCACTCCAGCGATACCGGGTGTGGTAGCAATCTGACCAACGCTCTAGATGACAACCAAGGAGGCAATTGCCGTGGGATATCGTGAATTTACTCTGGCCAAAGCAAAGGCTTCTTTTGGCCTCGTTCTAGATGAAACAAAGAGTCTGTTTCAACAGGTCAGCGGTATTCAGCCTTCGGCTATCCTGGCTCAGACGCTAGAAGAAAATCTGGCCCTGGCTACCGCCATCAACAGCGAAAAGGCCCGCTCTGAGTTTTTGATTGCACCTGTGCTGGCGGAGGTGCGGCGGCAGCTAAATTATCGTATTGGCCTTTTCTCTGGTACAGAGTTTTCTTTAGATGCAGCGCAAGGCTTAACTGAATACTGCGACTTTATCATTAGCGCATCCCAAGAGCAGTATTTTATTACGGCCCCTGTGGTAGCAGTGATTGAAGCTAAAAATGACAATATCGTAGCTGGACTGGGACAGTGCGCCGCCACAATGATTGCTGTACAGCTATTTAATCAGCAAGACGAAAGCGACATTAAGCAAGTTTATGGTGCAGTCACGACGGGAACGGTATGGAAGTTTTTAGCGCTTCA
Organism: Cyanobacteria bacterium P01_H01_bin.119; assembly: GCA_039177155.1. Taxonomy (GTDB): domain Bacteria; phylum Cyanobacteriota; class Cyanobacteriia; order Phormidesmidales; family Phormidesmidaceae; genus JBCBZT01. Next base: position 24,270 of record JBCDFX010000004.1, on the reverse strand, counting down.
GGAAAAGCGGCTTTCGATTGATGCTACTGAATATTATTTGAAGGATGAAGTTGATAAAATTTTAGGGATCTTGATCAAGCCGCTGCACCATTATTTATCAGCGCTTGCAGTGTAAGCGGGATGCTCTACCGGCAGTGCCTGTTGACCGAGTGGAGCAGAGCGCCTGCAAGGTCAGATAGGACAGGGCTAGTGTGGACCTCTATCGTATGACCTAATGTTGACCCTGGGTTATTGCTGCGGGCGGCACTAAGGCAGCTCTGTTAATCGAAAAATATTAATTCGCAATTAAATCAGTTGCATCGTGCTCCACTTGGTGGTGGAATTAAGGACAGTCAATTTTGACGATTTGAGAACAACAGCCAGCGCGATCGCGCCGGTAGCTGTGTTCTCGTCTAAGGGGGCGTGGCGGAATGGTAGACGCTACGGACTTAGAAAACTGAGCCTTGGTGGAGAAATCTGCCAAGTGGAAGCTCTCAAACTCAGGGAAACCTAAGCCGTGATGGCAGCACTAATCTTGTTTTGCGATAGTGTTGTCTATCTCAACCGGTATGGCAATCCTGAGCCAAGCCAGTTAAAGCTGCTTTGAAGCAGTTTAACCGGAAGGTGCAGAGGCCCGACGGGAGCTACCCTAACGTGAAGCCGAGGGTAAAGGGAGGGTCCAATTCTCAAAGCCAGCGGCAAGTGCCAACGGCAGCAGCGAAAGCTGCGGGAGGATGAAAATCCGTTGACCGCAAGGTCGTGAGGGTTCAAGTCCCTCCGCCCCCATATTTTTCTTAAATTTGCTTGAATTTCAGCCGTTCAATCGAGACGCTAATCTTTTGGGAAAGATTATGCGAATTAGACCTTAACTTTAGGGAATGTACTGAACCCCCTGTGTAGGAAATAAGAGGGACGTCAGTACAATGGAATTTTGGAGCGATCGCTATGGATTTGGGCAGACAAAGGCTAAGGTGATAACTTCTGATGTTCGCATTCCATGAAAAACCTAATAACGATCATGGGCGTCTTCGCCTTAAATCCAATACCGCGGCCGAATATATAACCGTACAATCACAGAGAGATAGATCAATGCCCAACGCTGCATTGACTGTCGCTTCATCTTCAAATCGTTTAGATGGGTTCTCTACACAAGATCGGGGGCTATCGTTGAACCGTTCTGAACACACCGCTCAAGATATCCAAGCTGCTCAGCAAACCATTTATGACTTTTTGCTGCACAGCGTTAAGACCTTACCTTCAGAGGAGGTCTTGGCAGAATTCAAACAGCTTTTTATCCACCATACGGATACGGTCAGCTCAGAAACGCTGCCCGCCATCTATATTATTTTGTTTGCTAACCGGGAAGACGAGTTCCGCAACACCCTCAAGCGGTCCTGCTACATCCTGATTAACAACTGGGAGATTAAGCGTGAATATCAGGCGATTCAGTCCTTGATTGACGTTTTTGCCGATCCGCTGATCACCCGCAAAACCTATTCTCACACCCTAAAGCGGCTGCGCACCTGGTTGAAGCGTTTTATCAATGGAGACGACTTTGAAGCTATTAGGCTGTTTGCGGCCCGATTAACCGAAGCCAAAACCGAAGAAGGACCTTGGACTAACCGCTACGCTCCCTATCTTCTGGTGTCGCAATATACCGATATGCAAAATCCGATGGAACAGCGGGAAGCGGCTCGGAATCTCTCGAAGCGGTTGAAGACCAAATTTAAGTACGACCTGGCGATGTATACAGCCCACTCTGCGGGCTCGGCTGCTTTGCCGGAAAATCGACGCTACAAAAACCCGACCAAGCTTGGAGAAGAGGCGCTGCGTCTGGTCAAAATGATTGTGGCTAAGCGAGGAAAGTTTAGCTACAAAAATCTAGCCCGAATTTTTCTTCAGCAGACTAAAGATTTGCCCTATTGGAAATTTAAGCGTAGCCTGATTGCCTACCTTATTTTTTCGGTTGACCAGAAACAGGTTGCCCGGGGTCTAAAAGGGCAACTGCTCGATTGTCTATCAAAAGCGTACATAAACGAAAACAATGACATTTGTTCACCGTCTTTGATTTTGAAGACGGCAAACCGTGCCATTGACGCTCTAACAACGGAAGATAAGTCTCGCCCTTCTGAGTTGTTTACGCTGCTGCTGTCTCAGGGCACACCGCTGACGCTGGCAATCGTGCTGCTCAAGATTATTTTGATCTCGCCCAAATCTATGGTGTATTTGGAAGCGCGACTAGCGGATTTGCTGCGCTACTACGAGCAGTTCCCGCGCGCCCAGTGCAACTGGATCATCAACTTTTTGGAAATCTTTGGGGTCACCTTTGCTATATACGCCCAAAATGTGGAGTACAACTTGGTCGATGTCAATGGACAAACCCACAATTCCGAGTCTGATCAAGCTCGCAAAGGATTATCGGTTCCAGACATTGAAGCGTGTCGAATTTTTTCGCAGATGGTTCACCACCCTTACGCGCCTAGCCATGACGCACCCTAATGCGGGCAATTTTAATCAGGGATTGGGGCTACTGTTTATATATGAATCCTTACGGAAGATTAGGACGAGGCTGCGAGTCAGATTGCTTCTGTGAAACCAACTCCAGCCATTCTGGGTGCGGTAAGCAATCTGACCAAAGCTATAGCAAGACTCTTATCAAGCGATTTCAGGGGCTTTGATAGGATTGATCGCCCCTAATCTTAGGGCAGCGGGTCTTGGTACATCGGCAGGTCTGGGCACATCCGTAGTTTTAGGTGATGGCGGGGTGGCGCTGGGGGTTTGCATTTGGCTCAGAATATGGTGCTCTGCAAACTGAATGTCTGTATCGCCGAGATCTAATTGACGCTGGAGATATCGCAGTCGCCGTCTAACGGCTCGCCGGGGCGGTGACTCGATCTGTATGGCTTCCCAAAAGACGCTTTGATATTCTTCTAGCTTCTGCCGCTTTTCAGTGTATGGGCGCAGTACGTCAGTTTCGATAGTCTGGGTTGTTCGGGCAGAGAGCGCTAATTTATGGCTTAAGAAGTCTAGAACTTTGCGGCTCAGGGTTGAAATTTGTCCGGCATCCTCCTGGACGGCTTCTTCTACGCTGCGTCGGTACTCCATTTCGGGCTCAAAGCTTGGCAGCTCAAATAGGGACATACTGCTATCGAGGCGATCGCTTCGATGGTGTCCGCCGTCGTACAGCACTGGGCGCCAAGGGGCATCGATGGCGATCGCTTCGGCTTCCAAATACTGCTGTAAATCTTGGATGGAGATGACGCCATCCCCATTTTGATCGGCCAGTTGGCTGGTCAGCCCGGTCATTAAACAACCGAGATAGGACGTTTCTGGCTGCCAGGGCTGGGGGCAGATACCGCTGGCCAGTCGATGCCCGAGCACCACCCGGTGAGCACTGGGGAGCTGCGCGAGCTGGGTTAGTTCGTGATATCGGCCAGCATCTCCGCTGCCGTAGCTGATGGTGCTATTCCAGTCGCAGTCAAAAACCAGCACCTGCCGTTCACTTTGGCTGCTGTTGAGGGTACCGCGCAAAAAATCTAGCGAAAGGGCGCTATCGGCTAAGTGTCCGGCGCGGCTTCCGTGGGCTGCCAAATAGAGCTGGGATGGGGCGGCAGACTCTGAACCGTCCTGCGGGGCTAAAATGCCCACTGTGGCAAAGTACAGCAGCCGCAAATCTCGGCGGTGTACATTTCGACTAAAAATAGCGATCGCCTGACGCATCTGCTGCACGTCTGGATTTAGCAGCACAACGATATCTTCAGGCTGAAAGGCTTTTGTCTCCCCTAGCAGTGTCGCCTTTAGGTAGTGCAGTCGGTGAATATCGTCGGGCGGACACAGCGCTGGATCTAGCTCATGGCTATCAACACCAATAAAGAGTGCCTTATTGCCCATTGCTCGTTCCCCCCTGCGATCGCGGATTTCCTGCCTAGCTTTTCGGCAATAAAAACAAAGTGTCAGGACGGAGATGGGTCAATTTTTAGGGTTTCAGCAGACTTCTGACGTTAGGGGCACAATTTGCCACAGTTGGCCCCGCTGTGAGTTGAACTGTGTCTACCGGAGGAATATGGTTTTGCATTTTGCATTTTGCATTCCCTTTAGCGGCACTAGGAGCTGTCATCATTTAGCGATCAAGTCTTTATGCCGAGGCGTGTCAGCCCCTAGTTTGTTGTGCGGGGCGGGCGCGGTAATGCTTATACCGAAAACATTCTGGTTTTAAGTGATGACGCGCCCTAGACTTCCTCCAGTCCTCGACTTTGCAGCAGCCGTTTTCGTCTCTGGCGGGCGATCGCCTGCAGATCTACCGTGCGATCGGTTTCATCGACAATTTCCCCGGTCAGCACTTCCAGCACGTCTTCTAAGGTGATAACGCCAGATACGCCGCCGTATTCATCCACCACCACCATTAGATGGGCGCGGGCTTCCTGAAAAGTTCGCAGCAAATGGTCGGCCCGTTCTCCCTCTGGGATAAACCGCACGGGGCGAGTAAACTGCTTGACGGGCTTATGGCCCTGCCCCTGCACCAGCGCAATCAGCAGTTCATCTTTGAGAGTGATGCCTGCAATATGGTCAATATCGGCTTCAATCACCAAGATGCGAGTGTGCTGGGAGGCAATAATGTCGGTCTGGAGGTCTTGTAAAATCGCGTTGCCGGGAATATAGGTTAGGGCCACGCGGGGGGTCATTAGGTCAGAGGCGGCCATATCGTTGAGCTGAAACACCCGCTGAATCATATCGGCTTCGTCATCTTCGATAATGCCTTCCTGATAGCCCAGCCGGGCTAAAAGCTTAATTTCGGCTTCGTTGGTGATGGGGGGTCGCTTGCCCTGGGTAAAGGGTTTGGTCAAAAATTCGATCAGCTGCATCAGGGGCGAAAAGGCCAATGTCATCGTTGTGACAGGACCCGCAATGGCCATACCAATCGGGATGGCGTAGCGTTCGCCGATAGTTTTGGGTACGATTTCAGCAAACATAATGATTAGCAGGGTCAATAGGGCCGAAAAGATGCCGAGCAGGGTGTCTCCCAAAAGCTCGCCCGCTAGGCGACCAATGATAATACTGCCAATAATATTGAAAACGTTGTTAAGTACCACAATGGTGGCAATGGGGCGATGAATATGCTTTCGAATATTAAGCAGGGCAACGGCTGCACGCTGTTGCGACTGAGCCAGTTGACGCGCTTTGAGCAGGGATATGGAGAGCAGAGCGGTTTCGGTGCCAGAGCATAGAGCCGACCCTAGGATCACCACCAGAACTGCGATCGCAAGTTGAAGCATAGCTGCTTAAATCTTGTTCCTTGGCATAATTAAACCATCGCCGAATCGAGTGCTTATTTTGCACTGTTGGCATTTTTTGCAACCATACTGTCCCTGCCCGACTGCTAAAATCTGCCTATCCTACTACTACTTACAATATTCCCTGCTGGCCCAGCGACCTATGACTGACATTATCTTAGATGTTCGCGATTTGACGGTTGAGTTCCATAATGAAACGCTTAATTTGACGGCGGTCAACCACATTTCTTTTCAACTGGCGCGGGGACAGACCCTAGGCATCGTAGGCGAGTCGGGTTCGGGTAAATCGGTCACGTCTCTGGCCGTTATGGGGCTGGTTCCTGTGCCGCCGGGCCGCATCACCAGCGGTGAAATTTGGCTGCGGCAGCCGGACGCGGATGCAGTAAATTTGCTAGCCCTTAGCCCGACTCAACTGCAGCAGTATCGGGGGGGACGGGTGGCGATGATTTTTCAGGAGCCGATGAGTTCCCTTAACCCGGTCTATACCTGCGGATTTCAGCTAATAGAGGCGATTCGACGGCACTGCCCAATGTCGATGGCAGCGGCAAAACAGGAGGCGATCGCCCGGCTCCAGGAAGTCAAGCTGCTACCCAGTGATGACACGCTCCAGGGGCAAATTGAGCACTCTGGCATTCAGGGCAAAGGCGCGATCGCTCAGGAGATCGATCGGCGCAAGCAGGCGATGCTCGATCGCTATCCCCATGAACTCTCGGGCGGGCAGCTTCAGCGGGTGATGATCGCCATGGCGATTGCCTGCAACCCCTCGGTACTGATTGCCGATGAACCGACCACCGCCCTGGATGTCACTGTGCAGGCGGCCATTTTAGATTTGCTGCGGGAGCTGCGCGATCGCCGGGGCATGTCTATGATTTTTATTACCCATGACTTGGGCATTATCGCCGAAATCGCCGATCAGGTTGCGGTGATGTACCAGGGCAATATTTTGGAATACGGCAGCGTCTTGGATGTATTTTCTCAGCCCAAGCATCCCTATACCAAGGGGCTAATGGCCTGCCGCCCCAGTCCAGATAGGCGACTGCAGTTTTTGCCCACGGTGGCCGATTTTATGGACGTGGTGACTGCCCCCAATGGTGACGTCAAACTGGAGGCTAAGTCTCAAGAGACCAACGGGCTGCGGCATCAAATTGAGATCAGCGAAACCGATCTCTCAATCCGGCTTGACCAGCTTAAGGCCCAAGGGCCGCTGCTGGTGGTGCAAAATCTGCGGGTAGGCTACCCGATACGAGGAGTTTTTGGCCAGACGGAGCGTCATGTTGTGGCGGTCAATGATGTTTCATTTGAGGTTTACAGCGGCGAAACCTTTGGCCTAGTGGGGGAGTCGGGCTGCGGTAAGACAACGCTGGGGCGATCGCTGCTAAACCTGATTAAACCCATGGGCGGTCAGGTCAGGTTTGACGGGCAAGAGGTGTACCGTTTGAGCAAAAAAGCCATGCGCCAGCTTCGCCGGGATATGCAAATTATTTTTCAAGATCCCTTTAGCTCCCTCGATCCGCGCATGAGCATTGGGGCTGCGATCGCAGAACCGCTGCGCATTCACGGCGTCATTCGCAGTTCGCGCAACCGCCGGGAGCGGGTAGCCTACTTATTAGAGCGGGTGGGACTCCCCTCTGGCTGTATGAACCGCTTTCCCCATGAGTTTTCTGGCGGGCAGCGGCAGCGGGTGTGCATTGCGCGGGCCCTGGCCCTAAACCCCAAATTTATTATCTGTGATGAATCTGTCTCAGCGTTGGATGTATCGGTGCAGGCCCAGGTGCTAATTCTGCCCAAAGAACTTCAGGCAGAATTTAAGCTCACCTATATTTTTATTTCCCACGATTTGAGCGTTGTGAAATTTATGAGCGATCGCATTATGGTGATGAACCAGGGCAAAGTGGAAGAAATTGGCCCCGCCGAAACGATTTATCGCCAGCCCCAGCAGGCCTATACCCAAAAGCTGATTGCCTCAATTCCTGTGGGCAGCCTGGAGCGGATTCAAGACCTGCAGCAGGCGCGATCGCCCGTTGCCAGCTGACAGATTCTAGATGTAGCCGCCGAACAGACGGCTGAACTCGCAGCCCGGCTCAAACTGTTTCGCAATCTAACGATGCCCGCCTTAATTGCCCGCCTCAATTATTAGAATCGATAGGTCAAATCGCCGCGCTACTTTCGCTAAGCTAAACTAAGTCTATGGCCAAAAGGTGAAGCGCTGCTGGCGCTGTGCATCGATTAGGTACTATATTCGTCTTTAACAAGCCTTACCTATTGAGTCCTATGACCCAAGCGACCCAATCCCAACGTGGTATCCAAATGACAGAGGCCGCTCTGAGCCATGTCCTTGCGCTGCGCGATAAGCAGGGCAAAGATTTTTGCTTACGGGTGGGTGTCCGCCAAGGCGGCTGCTCCGGTATGTCATATATGATGGACTTTGCCGATACCGACAGCATTACCCCCGAAGATGAAGTGTATGACTACGAAGGATTCCAGGTCGTCTGCGATCGCAAAAGTCTGCTCTATCTCTACGGGCTGGTGCTAGACTACAGCGACGCCCTGATTGGCGGCGGTTTCCAGTTTACCAACCCCAATGCGGCTCAGACCTGCGGCTGTGGTAAGTCGTTTGGTGCCTAGCCGGCCCATTTGTTCCGGTTGAGCTTCTGTATTGCATCGCAAATCTTAAAAAAGTTAAACCCTGGCGCCAAAGCGAGCGCTGGGGTTTTAATTTGTTAATTCAGCAAGATGAGATTCCTATGGCCCCTGTTGACACCCTATTTGACCAAGCTATTGAGCGCTACAAAGCCGGAGAGCCGGCGGAAAGCCTAATTCCGGTGTTTAAAGATATCTGCGATCGCGCCCCCAAAAGTAGCGCGGCCTGGACCTGTCTATCCTGGCTGCGGCTGCTCTCAGATAAACCCAACGGCGCCTACAAAGCCGCCCAAAAAGCCGTCAAGCTGATGCCCAAAGATCCTCAAGCCCGCATTAATTTAGCGATTGCCATGCTGGAGCTGGGCAAAAAAGGAGTCAGAGAACAGGTGGATGCCGCCGCTGAGGTGCTAATGGTGGCCGACGAACTGCGCGAAGAGATTCAAGCTAATTTTGAAGACGGTTTACAGCGACGCCCGGACTGGAAGAGTCTAAAGCGAGTTCAAGCCTGGCTATTTGACAGCTAATATTTTGGCGTTGAAACGCCTATTTTTCGCTCATCGGCTTGGATAGACCCAGATCATTGCTTCAATCTATCGAAAAAGAAATTACGGATCTTTAAGGATTTAATCAAAGTTAAATTGAAACCGACCCATTAGGGATCAGCAAATAAAGCCTAAAACCAGCTTCAAAACCAAGTTTTCTGAGGTTGCCGCCTTATTGAGTTTTGTATCTCTCAGGCCGATAAGTGGTCAGATAACTTAATAAGGATTTGGTGACGACAATGATAAGCTTCAGTGAAGGGAGAGATAAGTAATTGTTTTCGAACTGCTTTGTTTGAAGATAAAAGCCTTTAACGTATCCCAATTAAAACTTTTCTTGATTGTTCTTTGATTTGGAGTTAAATGTAGTTGCTATGCGTACTGTAGAAGTAAAGCCTGAGACTCGCAATCATAAGGGATTTTTCGTTCAGGAAGCCGCTTATGATCTAATCGGTATTGAAGATTCGGGTTGGGCACTTATTTGCATTGATGATGCAGTTTGTCACTACGTTGATCCAGACAATCTTCAACTTTCGGCGATAGATCTAGCCATTGAGCAGATTTAACAACCTAACAATTGAATAGGCTAAAACGTTAGAACATACTCTCGTTAGTGCTAAGCCACAACGAATTAATTGCTCCGCGTGCTGCCTGACTCTATCACTGCCCTACAATAAGGGCAGTTTTTTATTTTGATTGATGAAAGAAGCGCTAGCTCGTGCCCTTAACACAATTTTGATGTGGAATTTATTTCTGGTGCTGGCCAGTTTTGGCTGGTTTGCGATCGCCCTGGGCGGCCATAGCCTCGACCTAAATTTAGGTTTAGAGGTCTGGTACAGTTTGTGGGAGCCGCTGTTTATGCCTGCCATTGGCATCTTAATGGCAGGAGCCTTGATCAGCGGATTAACCGGCTGGGTAAGCAATAAGCTAGGCGCCTTTGGCGATCGCGGCTGAGGATTAGCTTCCCATAGTTGCCAACAGCGCGAGAAGAGACCCGATCTATGAGACCCGAACTATGGGGATTTAGCCTGTGAGATTGGGAATATCTTAGGGAAGAGCTCGCCGTTCCGTTAATCTTTCAACTTACCGTGCCAAAAGTTAGCGTTTGCGTCCCTACCTACAACCGCGCCGAAATCCTGCCCTACGCCGTCAACAGCGTTTTGAATCAGACCTATCGGGATTTTGAACTGCTGATTTGTGACGACGCCTCCCCCGACCATACCGCCAAAGTGGTCGCCCAGTGGAATGATTCCCGCATTCGCTATATTCGCCATCCCCAAAATATTAAACGCAGCCGCAATATGCGCTCTGGCTTTGATGCCGCCCGGGGCGACTACTTTATCAAGTTTGATGACGACGATGCTTTGACTCCAGAGTATTTAGAAAAAACGGTTGCGGTTCTGGACGCTCAGCCCAGTGTCGATTTTGTTTGCACCGACCACTGGGTGATCAATGCCCGAAACCAGCGGGATCAGGCCGCCACCCAAGCGAACTCAGCTAAATGGGGCAAAGATCGCCTAAGCCACGGCATTATCGACGATCTCTTAAAAGAAACCTTTGACTATCAGAGTCTGCAGGTTGGCTCTACCCTGTTTCGCAAAGCCAGCTTAGAAGCGGTGGATTTTATGCGGTTTGAAGCGGACGGCTGCGAAGATTTTGACTTGCTGGTACGGCTGGCGATCGCGGGCAAAGCGGGCTTTTTTATTCCTGAAAAGCTGATGGAGTATCGATTCCACGGCGGACAAACCAGCCTTAGGCAGGATATTCATTTTCTCTCAGCTAAGCTGTTTTGTCTCAATAGCTATCGCTTCAGCGATCGCCCCGATTTAGAACAGTCACGCCTGGCAAAAGCCAACGGTCTCAGGCAAGTGCTGGCGCTGCGGCTAATCGAAAAAGGCGAGAGTAAGAAGGGGCGTCAACTGATTCAAGAGCTTCAGCAGGCGGGGGCGCTTTCCTCGCGGGCCAAAGTTGGGCTCGCCCTATCCTATCTGCCAGTTGCCCTGAGGCAGCTTGTGTTCCAGGGATTTCGCAATGCGCGCCCCAAAGATTACAGCGAGCGGGTTCGCGACACCGCAGGTTAGGCCGGCTACGCGGAATTCAAAATTCAAAAACTACTCCAGCGATACCCAGTGCAGTGGGCCATATGACCTAAGCTACAGAAGAATCTATTTGAGATCGAGCAGTCCTGATTCTTTGAGCTTGGGGTTAAACCGCAGTGTCATCGAAATATTGCGCTGCTTCAAGGTTTCTATACAGGCGGCTTCGGCGCGGCGGGCAATTTTCTTCAAAAATTTGATGCGAGCGCGATCGTCTAGCTGGCTAAGCTCGTCTTGCTCACTGGTGCTCAGGGTTTGCTTTGCGTCGATAGGCTGGGTCCAGCCCCCTATGTCGGGGCCATTGCCGGGCGGAAGCGCCCCATTCTCAGCAATCCAAGCGTCCCGGATGCCCTCCAGCAGGGTGCGACTGGGGCGCTCTACGGTTTGAACCTTGAGCCAGTGGCACTGGTTGGGGCGACGCACTAAATGCTGCTTTAGGCTTAGATAAATATCGCGAGAATAGCCCACATATTGTAGGGTTTGGGCTGCATTAAAAATGGCGTAGATCCCGACTTTTCCCTTCACCTGTGACGGAATTTCCCCCTGCTCGGTGATGTAGGAAAACGGAGAAAGCTCGGCCAGAGCCGTTGCGGTTTGAGTGGTCATAGCGGAAAGATCTAAAGAATAAAAACGGTCTGAAGGGTTAAAGTTTAAGGCTTTTAAGCGTACAGCAATCTACCGAACGGTTCGGATGGGCTATCAGTCACTCCATCAATACCAGGTGCGGTAAGCCATTTAATCAAAGCTATCAAACAGGCGCTATTTAGCTTGTAAATTTTGAGGTGAACTTTCTCGACAATACAGCTTTAATTTAATATTTTCTTTGGATTATGGCCGTCTGAACCTGATTGACTTTTAGCCTATAGGGTTGCGGGGTTACTGTCACGGGCGATCGCCCCCGAAGCGATTAAGAATCATGTCTAGACCCGGCAAAACAGGCCGCGAGTTTGGGAAGTTTAAGCTATCGTTCAGAAGCATTATTACTGGGATTTTAAGTCATGTCAGTGCCGTCTATTCGCAGCATTTTGAACGCGATTATTTTTATTCTGCTGGTGTCCTATATCGGGGTCAGCGTGGTTCGCCTGGCAGTGGCGTTTTTCCAGGGCCAGGTGCTGTCTTAGCGTCAGTTTGGTTTACACGAGCTGATCTTGGGTTAAGTCCAATATTTTTCCCAACATTTCTTAATAGATTTCATATTTCAACCATTGGCATTTGAGGGGGCCGTTGTAGACGGTAAAGCGCTTAGCAGACTTGAGCGCGATCGCTTGGGAAAGGGCTTTATTGCCGCTGAGAATATAAGCTGTCCAGCCGCGAAAGCGGGTTTTTAGCACGGTGCCCAGCAGTCTATATAGCTCAATTACAGCGGCTTTGGTTTCCAGGCGCTCGCCATAGGGGGGATTGCACACCAATGTGCCACTGCCTGCCGGCGGTTCTAAATCTGCCAGGGTTTGCTGAGCAAACTGCACGATAGCGCTAAAACCGCCTGCCTCAGCGTTGGCGCGAGCCTGCTGAATCACTGAGGGATCGCAATCGCGCCCTAAAATTTTGCCCTGAAAGTCGCTCTGCTGTTGGGCCTTGGCATCAGTTTTTAGCTGCTGCCAGAGCTCAGCGTCGAAGTCGGGCCAGCGCTCAAATCCAAACCGCTGGCGAAATAGACCTGGGGCGGTGTTGAGCGCTTTTAGGCCAGCTTCTAACAGCAGGGTGCCAGAGCCACACATGGGATCAAGCAGGGGCTGGTCGGGCTGCCAGTCGCTGAGGTCAATCAGGGCCGCTGCCAGGGTTTCTTTTAGGGGAGCACTGCCGACGGCGGCGCGGTAGCCCCGACGATGTAGGCTATCTCCAGAGCTGTCTAGGCTGATGGTGGCCTGATGGCGGTAAATCTGTACCTGCACCTGCACATCGGGCTGATGGATCTCTACGCTGGAGCGGATGCCCGCCTGCCGGCGCTGCTGATCCACAATGGCATTTTTGACCTGTAGCGCGGTGTAGTGGCTGTGATTAAGAGCGGTATTTTTGCCCGTGACAGCCACGGCCAGGGTTGCCTCTGGCGGAATCAGCGGTAGCCAGTCAATCTGCTGCACGCCCCGGTAGAGGGCGTTGGCGCTCTGGGCGGGTACCGTTTTTAGGGGCTGCAAAATCCGGTAGGGAATGCGGCACCAGAGGTTGGCTTGATACAGCAGGGCGCGATCGCCTTCAAAGCTAACGCCGCTGCCGGTTTCTTTAACCTGAGCAGCCCCCAAGCGGATTAGCTCCTGGGCTGCGATCGCGCTCAGTCCGGGGGCTACGGACGCAAAATACTGCACCGCCTAGTTAATCTCAAGGGTAAAGGGCAACCGCAAATAAATACCGTTTGGATCTTGCATCAGCTCTAGGGCCTGAAGCTGGTCATGGAGCTTAACCAGCTCCTTTGTAAGCGGGTCGGAGCCAATAAACGGCAGCCGGGTGGTAAATTCACCAAAAAAGCTGTCAAAAATTTGTTCCTCTAAGGTGCGGGGCCTGGGATACTCTTCCACGGTCCATTCGTCTAGCTCTGCCGCTTTAGCTGCCGCTGCGATCGCCGCATCTAGGCCGCCTATTTCAGTGACCAACTGCTGCTCTACCGCGTCGCTGCCTGACCATACCCGCCCCTGGGCCGACCCATCGACCTGAGATTTGGGTAAGTCACGGGACTCGGCCACCATGGTAATAAAGCGATCGTAGAGCTGGTTAACAATATCCTGCTGGAGCTGAATCTCCTCTGCTGACTGGGGTCGCGCAATTGTGCTGATATCAGCAAACTCAGCGGTTTTGACCACATCCCAGGTAACGCCGTTGTTATTTGCCAGCTCTTGCAGGTTCAAAATAAGCCCGAACACGCCAATGGACCCGGTAATGGTGGTGGGAGAGGCGTAGATGGCATCGCCGTGGGTGGCAATCATATATCCGCCGGAGGCCGCCACATCCGCCATAGAGACGATTAGAGGTTTAGCCTCGCTGGCAAGTTCTACCTCGCGGCTAATAATTTCTGAGGCGCGGGCACCGCCGCCGGGGCTGTTGACCCGCAGCACCATCGCATCGACTTCTTCGTCTTCTCGCAGGTCTCGCAGCTGACGCGATAAGCCAGCCGACCCAATCACTCCCGGCCCAGACTCACCGCCGGTAATACTGCCCTCAGCGTAGACAATAGCGATCACATTACGGCTGCGATCGCTGCTCTGTCGCTGTTTTGCAATGCGGCCATATTCCACCAGACCCACCTGGGGAAAAGTATCGTCTTCGGGGTCAGCGTTGGTCAGGGTGCGAAGCTCATCGAGCATTTCATCAAAGTGAATCACCTCATCGACTAGGCCAGCCGCTTGGGCCTGATCGGCGCTCAGCAGCCCACCTTCGTCGGCAATTTGCTGAAGCTGCTGGGGAGAGATATCCCGCGCCGTTGAAGCCGTATCCAAAAATGCCTGCCATAGATCCCCCAGCAGATCTTGGGTTTGCTCTAAGCTCTCTGGGCTATTGTCGGTGCGGGTAAAGGTTTCTATGGCAGATTTGTAGCGGCCTGCCTGCAGCACCTGAACGCCAATGCCGAACTTATCTAACGCGCCGGTTAGGTATTGGGTTTCGGCGCTAAAGCCGTTGAGCTCAATCAGGCCGGCTGGGTTGAGAATGACCCGATCGGCAACGGAGGATAAAAAGTAGCTGCGCTCGTTCCAGCCTACCTCGTAGGCAATGATCGGCTTGCCCGTCGCCTTAAAATTTTCTAGCGCTGTGCGCACCTCTGACAGGGTGGCAAGTCCTTCCTCGGTGTTGCCTTGGAGATAGAGCCCGACAATATCGTCGTCATCTGCCGCAGCGTTGATGGCTTCGATTACGCTGTAGATTGACACGGCCTGGGTGCTTTCGCCGGAGATCGCTTCTTCAAAGGCAATTTCGGCCCGAGAGGGCGGCACGGCATTGGTAATATCCACAGAGAGATCGAACACCAGCATAGAGTCTTTTTCAATCTGCGGGTCAACATCGCGGGAGGCCGTCGCCACCAGCAGCCCCAAGAAGCCAACGACGCTGATACCCAGCAAGGTCATCAACACGATCAGGCCAACAATCGTACCGATGGCGCTAGCGGTGGCATATTTAAGAAAGTCGCGCATGGAGTAAGTACGGAAAAAGTACGATTTTTCTATGGTAGCCGCTGCAGACAGCGCCCGTCGCCCAAATCTGACAGGCTGGCATTCCCGGTGCAAAATAGCACGGTGGTCACTTCAGCCATCAGCACTTCTATCAGGTCTGCCAGGGCTGATTGAGAGTGATCGGCGGCTTTAAGAAAAGGCCACGCCATGCCGATTAGATCTGCTCCAAGGGCGATCGCTTTGGCCCCCTCTAGCCCGTTGCGAATGCCGCCAGAAGCAATCATAGGAATATCTGGCGCGATCGCCCGAACGGCCTGAACACACTCAGCAGTGGGAATGCCCCAGTCTGCAAAAGTATTACCTAAGCGGCGCTGTTTGGCATCTGTTGCCCGCTCGCTTTCAACTCTGGCCCAGGAGGTACCCCCGGCCCCGGCCACGTCAATGGCGGCGACGCCGGCCTCAATTAGCCGCTGGGCCATTGCTCCGGAGATGCCGTTGCCCACTTCCTTAGCAATTACGGGGACTGGGAGCCGGGGGCAGAGCTGCTCAATTTTATGCAGCAGCCCCTGAAAATTGGTGTCTCCCTCGGTCTGCACACACTCCTGCAGAGGATTGATATGCAAAATTAGGGCGTCAGCCGCCAGAGTGTCAATCAGCCGCTGGCACTGCTCAACGCCGTAGGTATAGTTCAGCTGCACGGCTCCCAGATTGGCAAAAAGCAGCGCATTGGGGGCTTCGCGGCGCACGTTAAATGTCTCCATCAGCTCAGGGCGCTCAATGGCAATCCGCTGGGAACCGACCCCCATCGCCAGACCGTAGTGCTGAGCCGCGATCGCCAGTCGGCAATTAATTCGATGAGCTTTATCGGTGCCCCCCGTCATCGAGGAAATCAAAAATGGCGCAGCTAAAGATTTACCCAAAAATGAGGTGGTCAGCTTAATCTGGCTGCGGTTCAGCTCTGGCAAACAGTGATGAATAAAGCGATAACGCTCAAACCCCGATGTAATTTGATGGCACTGGACATCGTCTTCGATGCAAATTTTTAGATGATCGGCCTTGCGGGACTGGGTAGTTAGGCTTTGGGAATCGGCAATGGAGGAT
The DNA here is from genome assembly GCA_039177155.1 of Cyanobacteria bacterium P01_H01_bin.119. Lineage (GTDB taxonomy): Bacteria > Cyanobacteriota > Cyanobacteriia > Phormidesmidales > Phormidesmidaceae > JBCBZT01. The sequence continues at coordinate 8,527 of JBCDFX010000004.1, read as the reverse complement.
GGCGGAGTCACAGGCGTTCCTTAGGTACGTTATCTGCAGAGACATTAAACAATAAACCGCCTGCCCATCGAGATCCATAGCGGAACTTAAGGGTTAGCCGTTATCAACACCATTGCTCAAAATTGAATGTCACTGGAACTGCGGCTTTAGACCCGACTCGGACTGTTCTGTATAAAAATCATCGAGCAAGGGCTGCCCATAACTGCCTTTGGAGAAGGGTCAGTCCTCTATTTTCCAGTGAGTTTGCACATAAGCCGCCACATCAGCACAGGTCGCCCACCAAACATCATCAAAGGATTTCATATAGTCAAACAGGCGGTAGAGCATATTTAAGCGTCCGGGTCTGCCCATCAGATTGGGATGAAAGGTCGTGTTAAAAAAGCCTCCAAAGCGGCGCATACCATCAAATTCTTCTTGCCAAATTTGATAGGCAGATTCCGCTGTAGCATTCACGCCCCCACCCGGAAATGGCGTCGCACCGAAGATTTGCCAGTCATCTAGCACCATGCTGATCGGCAGTTCTACCAGGGTGCCCTTTGGCGTTGTTAGCCAGTAAGGGGTATCGTATTCCATCAAGCTACAGTCGTAGATCATTCCCAATTTACTGATCAGCTCTAGCGTGTCGAGTTTGACGCCCCAGCCAGGGGCACTCCAACCTGCAGGCGCTTTGCCCGTAATCTGCGCTAGCGCCGTGATGCCCTCAAGAAAAACCTCGTGCTGTTCGGCCTCGTCCATAAAAAAGCAGTTTTCGTGGCGGTAGCCGTGATGGGCAACTTCGTGCCCTGCAGCAACCACCGCTTCTACAGCCTTAGGATGGAGTTCGGCCACATAGCTGGGGATAAAAAACGAACCTGGAATATCGAACACGCGGTGCATTTCAAGAATGCGAGGCAATGCTGTGGAAATGCCGTATGCTCCTTCGGAAAGGGCGGCCAAATGATTGACAGCCTGGGCATCGCTGGCGATCGCGCCCGCTTCACCATCTACATGCCAACCAATAGAAACCACACATCGCTCTCCCTTGGGACCTTTGAAGTCAGGAATGGGCGTGACTTTGGGGAGCATTAAGGCCGGAGAGGGACTAGCGGACTGGGAGCTTAGACGGAGGGAAGTCACGGTATGCCTCATGATTTAGAACAGTTCCAACACGCTGGCCAGTTTTTTCTCATACCAAACCGTGTGATAAACCATCAGCTCTTCGGCCTTTGTCGCGTTACGCGCTTGAATTGCCAATAGGATTTCTCGGTGCTGCTGGGCTGAGATTTCGACTGGAATAATTGAATGTTCCCAAATTAGAGCGCGGACGCGATCGATATGTTCTTGAAGTTGGGCAATTTCAGCTTTGAGTTTGCGGTTGCCGACTTTATCGGCTAAGTATTGATGGAAGCGATCGCCAATTTGATAGGCCTTTTCTAAGTTGCCTGCAGTGATTTCCCGATCGGCCTGATCCAGAATCGCGCTGAGCTGTTGGATATCTTCGTCGGTCACAAGGGCGGTCGCCCGGCGTACCATATACCCCTCCAGGACAGATTGCACCTCAATTGCTTCCAAAATCACCTCGGCAGAGGGCACGGTAACCCGAGCTCCCCGGCGGCCATCACTTTCTAACCATCCCTCCTGCTCCAGTTTGATTAGAGCTTCTCGAACGGGAGTGCGGCTAACGCTATATTCTTTAGCAATATCCCCAATGACAAGATATTCTCGCGGCTTGATGTGCAGCGACAGTATCCCCTGTTTAAGGGTGTCAAAAACACGCTCGGTTAACGAGGCGGCTTTACTTTCAATCAGAGCGGGCAGATTCATAACCTTTCAAGCGTGAGCACTGCAATAGAGTCAACCAACCTTATCGAATCATCGGATCGCCTAAAATTGAGCCGTAATTTTCACTGCCGTGGGCAGGAATAGAAAAGAATCTGGCTTCTAGATAGGCAGACGCAAACGTTAACCCACTGACAATCACTAAATACAGCACGGTTACCTGAATTAAAACTTCGGCAAACACAAAATGCTGAAAGATCAAAGCATTGCCCACGTGGGTTAACTCATTGACAGAAATCACCGACAGCAGCGACGACGCCTTAATCACATTGGCTAATTCGTTGGTTAGGGCCGGGAGCATCCGACGGGCAGCTTGGGGCAGCAAAATTTCGACCATGGTCATGCGCTCATCCATACCGATAGACAGGGCAGATTCTCGCTGTCCTGGGTCGATGGACTCAATGGCGGCTCGGATAATCTCAATTTCATAGCCAACCGCAATAATGGTTAGCGCCAGCACCCCCGTCCAAAACTCATTTAGCCGCACGCCAACATAGGGCAGCGCAAAATAGATAAACGCAATATGCAGTAGGGGGGGAACACCCCGAACAAAATCCACAAACCACTGGATGGGCGATCGCAGCCAGGCCGGCCCCATCACCCGCAAACTGCCAAAAATTAGCCCAAAAACAATACCCAGCAGCACCGATATCAGACTGATTTGAAGCGTGACCCAGGCCGCGTGGAGCAATTTGGGCGCAACTTCCCCCATAAATGCGATATCGAGAGCCAAAAGGGGAGGGAAGGGCATGATTTTGCTTAACCGTTTTACCAATAAAATTTATAGGACATAGCTCAAAAACCGTTGCGCCGCCTCCGTTTGAGGCTGATGAAAAAAGTCTGCCGGTCTGCCCTGTTCAATCACGCTACCGCGTTCCATAAACACCACGGTGTCTGCGGCCTGTTGGGCAAATCGCACTTCATGGGTGACCACTACCATGGTCATACCCTCTGCTGCCAGTTCTTGAATCACCTGCATAACCTCGTGGGTGAGAGCCGGATCGAGGGCTGAGGTCGGTTCATCAAACAGCATCAGTTTAGGGTTCATTGCCAGGGCGCGGGCGATCGCCACCCGCTGCTGCTCACCGCCAGATAACTGCCAGGGATACTTATTAGCGTGGTGACTCAAATGCACCCGCTCCAGTAGGTGGTGCGCCAACTCCCGGCAAACGCCTTTCGGACGCTTCAGCACCTTACGCGGCCCAATAGCAATATTGTCGAGCACCCGCAGATGGGCAAACAGATTGAAACTTTGAAATACCATGCCAATTTGTTGCCGCTTTGCCGCCAACTCCGCAGGGCTATCTAATCGCCACTGCCCGTTACCACCGATCACTCTACCCAGATACCGGCCATCCAACGCCACCGTCCCCGTATCCGGCACCTCCAGCCAGTTGAGGCAGCGCAGCAGCGTACTTTTGCCGGACCCGGATGCCCCCAGCAGCACCACTTTCTCCCCGGCCCGTACATCTAGGTTGATATCTATTAGCGCAGGCACTCGACCAAAGGATTTGGTTAAGCCCCGCACCTGTAGCAGGGCAGAATTTACGCCTGGTTGAGGGGCAGCGAAGTTGGACGGATGGGAGGGGGAATCGCGGTAGGAGAGACTCATGGGGGGAGGGGGGAGTGGGCTTCGACGTGAGGCTTCGACGGTGAGGCTTCGATGGTGAGGCTTCGACGGTGAGGCTTCGACGGTGAGCTCAGCCGAACTGCTCAGCCGAACCGCTCAGCCGAACGGGAGTAGGGGAGCAAGGGGAGCGGATGAGATGGGGGAGTGGAGTTGGGAAAAATCACTCCCTATCACCCCATCACCCCAACCCTTGGGGAAGCCGCTATCGTGTCTACCCCCCATCACCCCATCACCCCATCACCCTCTAGGCGGGTACCGTAACTAAACACCCGATGTTCTAAATATTGGGCAATGCGGGAAAGGGTCTGAACAATGGCGAAGTAGAAGAGAGATAGGAGAGCCAGGACTTCTACAAACCGAAAAGAGGAGGCGATGATGGCATCGCCTGCTTTTGTCAGCTCAAACAGGGAAATCACGGATAGAATCGATGAGGCTTTGACCAGATTGGCCAACTCATTGGTCAGTGGGGGGATCATGCGCCGCAGGGCCTGGGGCACGATAATCCAAACCATTGTGTTGCGATTGGTCATGCCGATAGAGAGGGCGGCTTCCTGCTGACCCTGGTCAATGGAGGCGATCGCGGCCCGGACAATCTCGATCTGATAGCCCACGGTGTTAATCGTCAGGGCAACTACCCCAATCCAAAACACATCCCAGTTGAAGCCCAGCTTGGGCAGAAAAAAATAGGCGATATAGATCTGGATAATAATCGGCGTCCCCCGTACGAACCAAACATAGCTATTTAAGGCAAGCCGCATAGGGCCACCCGGAGCACTGATCACCCAAAGCATGCCTAAGGACAGCCCCAAGACTAGTCCCAACCCCAAGGAAATCAGGCTGACGGCAATCGTCACCTGGAAAGGATTAAGTAATCGAGGCAAAATTTCAGCGATAAAGTTGAAATCAATCATTTAGATCAATCATCCAAATTAATCACCCAGATCAATCACTCAGATTAATCACCAGGTCGGGGCCGTTGCCGTCAAGTCTTCAAAGGATACGCCAAACCATTTCATCTGCAGTTCATAGAGAGAGCCGTCGTCCCGCATAGCCGTAATCGTCTCATTGAAGGCAGTCCGCAGCGCTTCGTCTTCCTTACGAAAGGCAGCGCAGGTGTATTCATCAGCCCAGCGATCAGATTTGAAGGGAATCACCGCCAACCCCTCCTGCTCTTTGGTCACCTCTAGCATGCTGACCACTGAACTGGCATAGGCATCAATCCGCCCACTGCGGAGAGCTTCAACCCCAGCGGCATCATCGGGGAAGGTTTTGGTGGGTTCAGCGTATGCAATGCCCAATTCCTCCTGAGTGACCTCGAATTGCTCAACGCTGGGTGTCCCCGCCTTAGCGCCGACAAGCTTGCCGTCTAGGGCCTGGCGATCGCTAATGCCATCCTCCACCCGCACCAATAGGCCAGAACTGGCGTCCATATAGGGAATCGAGAAATTGACGCGCTCATAGCGTTCTGCCGTGGCCGTCATGCCCCCCAAAATAAAGTCGAAGCTGCCGTCATACATAGATTGAATCACGGTTGCCCAGTTGGTCGGAATCGGCCGGGCTTCAACACCCCACATCTCTCCCAGGGCATTGGCTAAATCGATATCGTAGCCAATCAGTTGGTTGTTCTCGTCATAAAACTCAAACGGACGATAGCCCGCTTCTAATCCATAGCTGAAGAAGCCTTTTTCTTGAAGGGCTTCCAGCGTTAGCCCGGTCGCTGCTTCAGTATCGTCAGCGGTGGCGGCATCGTCGGTGGCGGCATCGCTAGATGTTCCTTCTTCGGGCGACTCAGCGCCAGTGCAGGCGGCCAAAATACCGGTGCCAAACGCGATCGCACCGTATTTGAGCAGTCTCCGGCGAGGAATCAGCAGTCTCTTGTCAAAGGCAGATTTGGGGTTTTGAAAAGGTTTCATAGGGCGCTTCCTTACACAACTAGGGAACTAAACCATTGGCTTAACAGATGCCGTTAGAGCATCAGTCACATTAGAGTATTGGTCATCAGAGCTTCTGGGGGTAAAGGTTTATCAATTAAGCCAGACTGTTTGAGATAGGACACACTTTTTGTCCACCGATCGGGGCTCATCCAGCCGAGTTTATTTAGGCCAACTTTGCCTTCAAATAGAGGTTTGAGGGTTTGAATTAAAGCGGCTTGCAGCGTTGAGTCGGACTCATGCAGATAGTGAGACACAATAATATCGGCAACTTCAGCGGCATGATCAAACGCATATCGCCACCCGTCAAAAGTGATCTTTAGAAACGCTTTTAACGCTTCAGCATGATTTTGAATCAGGCGATCGCTGGTGCAAATCACTTGGGAATACACCTCATAACCCCACTCGTAGGCAGGAATCACATTAAGATCAAACCCTTGGGCTTTTAGCTCGTTGGGTTCAATCGCTACTAAGCACTGAATCGCATCAAATTCTCTGGTGTTGAGCAAATTTGCATAGTCATACCCAACTTCGACAATCTCCACATTTTGCTCAGATAGACCGTACTGCTGAAGCGTAACTTTAAGCCCGGTTTCCCCGTCTCCATGAATACCGACTCGTTTGCCTTTCAGATCTGCTATGGTGCTGATCCCAGAGGATTTTAGGGACATCCAACCTAAGCCAGAGTACTGCATCATCGTCGCGATCGCTTTGATTGGTTGCCCAGAGGCCCGTCCTCGAATCAGTAAATTATCTTCGGTGCTAATCAGCATATTTTCATCAGATTTCAACACCTCTACCTGATTCAGATACGGTCGCCAGGGAATAATATCTAAATCAATACCGGCTTGTCGATACCACTTAGAATAGTGGGCAATTAAAATCCCGGCAAACTGAGCATTGGGCTTCCAGTCAAGCTGTAGCTTAAATTTCTCCATAGACTGATTCTTTAAATTGTTAGATAAAAACTTTTTTTAGATGCTATGTCAATACATCCTTAAATATATTTAAATGAGCCCACCAGATTAAACTGTAGCTATCAATACGATCAAGGCCCAATAGGAAAAAGCCATTAGCTTTCGCCAATGGCTTTTCAATGTTTAACGCTAAGCCAGCAATCGTTATTTGAGAACTAGCACCGGACAGGGCGACAATCGCACAATTTGCTCGGCTACTGAATCCATCAAAAAATGGCTGATGCCCTGACGCCCGTGGGATGGCATCACAATTAAATCCGCTGTAACTTCCTTGGCGTACTCTGCAATCTTGGAACCGGGGTCACCAATTTCTACAACGGTTTGGATACCTTTATAGCCCAGCTCACCCATCTTAGTTTGCAAAAACTCCTGAACCTTTTGCTTGCGATCGTCATCGCTGAGCGTATTCCAGATGGCGGCGGGATCGGCGGGATGCAGCGGTGCCAGCACATGAATCAGCGTTAGAGATGAAATCTCATCGACATAGTCTTTAGCCGGGGCGATCGCTTCATAGGATAGTTCCGAAAAATCAATCGGAACCAGGACAGATTTTTTCTTCAGTCCACTCATCGTTTATTTCCCCCTATTTCAACACAGCGCTTTTAACGGCTTCCGACTCTGGCAGCATTTCCCCTGAGTTGAGCCGGGTCATGTAGCTATTTAGCTCTTTAGCAATCACACCTGAGAGCAAGAAACAGCCCAGCAGATTCGGCAGCGCCATAGCTAACAACACAATATCGCTAAATTCTAGAACCAGACCCAGATTGACGATCGCGCCAATAAAGCCGCAGATTAAGAACAACACCTTGTAAATGTTGACCGTGCTGTCGCCAAACATATAGGCCCAGGCCATTTGCCCGTAGTAGCTCCAAGAAATCATGGTTGAAATGGCAAACAAAAAGCCGGCGATCGCAATCACATAGGGGAACCAGCCAATCACCGTTTCAAAGGATGCGGCTGACAGCCTTGCCCCATCCAAATCAGCCGCTGCTGGATCGGCATATACCCCTGTCAGCACAATCACAATGGCGGTCATATTACAGATAAACATAGTGTCGATAAATGGCTCTAGCAGGGCTACAATCCCTTCTCGCACTGGCTCATCCGTGCGGGCGGCTGAGTGAGCGATCGCAGCTGAGCCAATTCCCGCTTCGTTAGAAAAAACCGCCCGCTGAAAGCCAATTACAATTGCTCCAATGGCCCCCCCGGTAACCGCTTCTGGATTAAAAGCCGTACTGACAATCGTACCGATGGCCGCTGGAATAGAGGTAAAATTCACCAGCATCACCCAGACACAAGCCAGGGTATAGATCACCGCCATTAAAGGGACTAGCACCCCCGCCACTGCCCCAATTCGGCGGATACCGCCAAGAATAACTAACCCTACAACAGCGACCAAAATTAGGCCAAATAGCCAGCTGGCATTCTCAAAAAACGGGATAACGTTAGCAACAGCGGCATAGGCCTGGTTCGCCTGGAACATATTGCCTGCGCCCATGGTGGCGATAGCGCAAAACAAGGCGTAAATGATGCCCAACGCCTTACCCATCCCCCGCATGCCGATAGAAGATAATCCCCGCGAGAGATAATACATGGGGCCACCGCCCACCGTACCGTCGGGTTTGATGGTGCGATACTTTTGGCCCAAGGTGCATTCAGCAAACTTGCTCGACATGCCAAGAAAGCCCGCTACGGTCATCCAAAAAGCAGCACCAGGGCCACCCAGACGAATCGCGATCGCGACCCCGGCAATATTACCAATGCCCACCGTACCGGAGAGGGCTGCAGCCAAGGCTTGGAAGTGAGAAACGTCTCCCTCATCCTCATCATTGTCATACTTACCCATCACTACATCAATCGCATGCTTAAACGCACGAACATTGATAAACTTCAGCCGTAAAGTGAAAAACGTTGCGCCGACAACCAGCCAAAGCACAATAAAGGGAAACCCGTTTTCGCCACCAATTCTGAAGTAAAAAATAAGGTTGAGCAGATCAATCAGTTTTTGAAATCCCGCTTCAAGGGAGCCTAAAAGCCCGCCTTGAGCTGCCTCATCTTGGGCCCAGGCAACTTTAGGAATTAAGACTGAAAATAGAACAAGAACAAACCAATAGTTTCTGAGTTTAGAGAGCACTTGCTTCATGATTTTAATGACTTAAATGACATCGTTC
>JBCDFX010000003.1:0-32853 GCA_039177155.1 Cyanobacteria bacterium P01_H01_bin.119 | reverse complement strand
GCTTTGGTCAGATTGCTCACTGTACGAAATATTGCTGAAATCGTTGACGCAGAAGCAATCTGACTTGCAACCCCGGTCAAACTTTCCGGCGGATTGCTCCATCAATTCAAAATAAGCAAATTGCAGTAAGCCTGCACGCCCTGGTCTTGAGCGGACTAACAATTACTGCAGTCGTAATTCACCATTAGGTATTACAAGTACGAACGGTCTTCGCCAGCTCTTATTTTACAGCAGCGCAGCGATCGCTTTTTTTGGGGAAGGCTAATTTCTAATGGAGTGACAAGTCCTATCGCCCCGCCACAACAAAGTCGGCTTCAGCACTAATATTGCTGATCATGTCATTTGAAGCAGCCTGATTTGCAATCATGCTGGGCTCATTCTCCAAAAAAACAAACAGCCCCGGAACCGGCTGACCGTCTACGATGCGAGTATGAGGCTCAATTCGGCTAACGTTACCAACCGCAGCAATCTCTTCAACAGAGCTGAGCAGTTGGTCGGCGTGGAGATCTTTAAAATATTCACCACGCTCCAGCTGAATATGCTTGGAAAACCGCGGCTCAACGTAAATGACATCCTGCATCACAGGCTTAGTGACATAGTCGCTGCCTTCAGCCTCGCCAGCTTCCGCGCCAGGGTTCAGTGCAATATAAACCAGGACACAGATTGCGACACAGAGCGTTAGCAGAAAGGGGACAAAATTCCGATTGCTGGGAAAAAACTGAAGAGTCATAGGTGCTGATCCTAACGGAATCGCTAGGCGTCCGGCTTACATCAGCTATATATTAACAAACATTAACTATCTTTACTTTTTCGTTATGTGCAGCCTGCCCGGAGGGTCGGGTAGAGTCGCGAGTCAAATTGCCGCTACGTCATTAACTCCAGCAATACCTAAGCCAAGATATAGCCTGACTCAAGCTATATCTTGGCTTAAGTTCAATTGCCCCGGTGGATTACTCTCCCTGGCGATTAAAAAGCTGGAGCCGCATCAGTAGTGCGCCTAAGCGCCTTAAGCAGTTGCCAGGAAATGATTCACACCCTCTAAATAGGTCGCTGCATCTTCCAGCATAGGAAAATGCCCCGTGCTGGGCACCAGCAGGTATTCGATTTTAGAATTGAGCGCTGCGGCTTCTGCCCCCAGCTTGGCGGGGGTGATTTGGTCATACTGCCCTGACACCAGCAGGGTCGGCACTGAAATCTGGGCAAACTCCTGAGGCATAGTGTCCACCGCCGTCTTGCTCACGGCGGTAAAAATAGTACCCAAGGCCGTATCGTAGTCCGCAGCCAAAAAATCTTCCAAAAATGCCTGCTTAATCTCCCTAGGCACCGCCTGATGCAAAAACCGAGCCATAAAAATGCGCGGCGCAAGGGGCACTTTCGCCAACCATTTGGGACGAAACGCTACTACATAGCCGCCAAAGCGATAAAACGCTTCAAATGCTGCTTTGTCATATTCAAAGATGCCGTTGCAGGTGAGGATGGCCTTCTCAACGCGATCGCCGTAGCGATTTAAGAAAAACGCAGCCACCGACGCGCCCATGGAGTGAGCATTGAGATAGACCTTATCTAGCTTGAGCTGATTCAGCAGCTCAGCCAAATCATCTGCAAAGGTAACCAACTCGTAGTCTTGCTCGGATTTATCAGCGTCGCCCTTGGCCTGCGATCGCCCGAAACCCCGCATATCATACAGCAAACCGTTGAACTGGTCAGATAGCGCCTCCGCTGTACTCTGCCAATACCGGCACGAGCCCCCCCAGCCATGGACAAAAACCATTGTGGGCTTGGCCCTGTCGAATGAGCCTGATACCCACTGATAAAAGTGCTCGACTCCGTTGACCGCAATATATGGCACTATCTCTAAATCTCGCTGCTTACCACAGGCTGATTTTACAAGAGTTGCCGACTCAGTTGAGCTTTCTGGCTCAAGCTGTCAGATCCTGCGACCAATTTTCCCTAGGGCGCGTCATCAATTAAAACCAGAATGTTTCCGATATAAGCATTACCGCACCCGTCCCGCATAATAAACTAGGGGCTGAAACGCTTTCTGCATAAAGACTTGACCGCTAAATGATGACAGCCCCTAGGCCGATTCAGGCTTAGGCAGCGACGAGGGATGAACCAATAGCTCAGCCGTAGAGCGTTTCTCAACCATCTCATGGGTAATCATGCAGCGCTTTACATCTTTGCGAGACGGGAGCTCGTACATCACATCTAACATTAGCTCTTCGACAATACCCCGCAGCGCCCGCGCTCCGGTTTTGCGTCGATAAGCCTCACGGGCGATCGCGCGAATCGCATCGGGCTTAAATTCGAGCTGTACATTGTCCATCCGCATTAGCTTTTGAAACTGCTTCACCAGCGCGTTTTTGGGCTCAGTGAGAATTTCAACCAGGGTATCTTCATCTAGCGGATCAACCACTGAGATGGCCGGAATTCGACCAATAAACTCTGGAATTAGGCCAAACTTCACAAGGTCTTGGGGCTCCAGATTTTGCAGTACGTCAGCGGCACGCTTATCACGAGGCTGCTGCATTTCACCGGGCTGGACAAACCCCATAGACTTTTTGCCGGTGCGCTGCTCGACTACTTTTTCTAGCCCCACAAATGCGCCACCGCAGATAAATAAAATATTGCTAGTATCGATTTGAATACAGTCTTGATAGGGATGCTTACGCCCCCCTTGGGGCGGCACATTGGCGACTGTTCCCTCCAGCATTTTCAGCAGGGCCTGCTGCACCCCTTCACCGGAGACATCCCGAGTGATAGACGGGTTCTCGCTTTTGCGAGCAATTTTGTCAATCTCATCAATATAGATAATGCCTCGCTGGGCCTCTTCTACATCTAAATCAGCAACCTGCAGCAGGCGCAGCAAAATATTTTCAACGTCTTCGCCGACGTAGCCCGCCTCGGTCAGGGTCGTTGCATCGGCTACAGCAAAAGGAACGTCTAGAATTTTGGCAAGCGTTTGGGCCAGCAGGGTCTTGCCGCAGCCCGTCGGCCCGATCAGCAGAATATTGGATTTTTGCAATTCCACCATGTCCTCTGAACCATCAGCCTGGCTCGACTGAACATAGCTGAGTCGCTTGTAGTGATTGTAAACCGCAACGGAGAGAACCTTTTTGGCCTCGTCCTGCCCAATCACATGATCGTCCAGATACCGCTTGATCTCCCTGGGCTTAGGAATCTGATTTAGGGAGAGGTTAGCAGCCGTCCGTCGCCGCTCCGACTGCTGTTCCCGTCGCTGTACGGGCTGCGACACCGCCGCACTCGAATCAAACAACTCTTCGTCAAGAATCTCGTTACATAAATCGACGCATTCGTCGCAAATATAAACGCCTGGCCCGGCAATCAGCTTACGAACCTGTTCTTGGGATTTACCACAAAAAGAACACTTGAGATGGGAGTCGTATTTAGACATAAGGTGCTCTACTGCTGTGCTGCTCCGTTGGAGGTAGCTGACAGCGCAGGACGCTCAACCACCTGATCAATCAAGCCATAGTCTTTGGCTTCTGAAGCTGACATAAAGAAATCTCGCTCTGTGTCAGCCTGAATCTTATCGATAGATTGCCCAGTATGCTCGGCCAAAAGCTCATTTAGCTTTTGCTTGTGATAAAGGATCTCCTTAGCCTGAATCTCAATATCCACAGCCTGACCCTGGGCTCCCCCCAGCGGCTGGTGAATCATAATTCGCGAGCTTGGCAGCGACAGTCGCTTGCCCTTGGTGCCGCCGGAGAGCAAAAATGCGCCCATACTGGCGGCCAGACCGTAGCAAATGGTAACGACGTCGGGTCGAATTTGCTGCATGGTGTCATAGATAGCCATGCCGGCTGTGACCGAACCGCCCGGAGAATTGATGTAGATTTGGATATCCTTCTCAGGCTCTTCAGCGTCGAGATAGAGCAGTTGAGCCACGATTGAGTCCGCAACCGTATCGTCAACGGGGGTCCCTAGAAAGATAATTCGCTCCCGCAGCAGCCGCGAATAAATATCAAAGGCTCGTTCGCCCCGGCCAGACTGCTCCACGACCATCGGCACGACGCTTTGAATTTGACTAGCTGCTATAGAGGCAGGGCTAAGACTATCGACGGAGTAGGCGATCGCCTTGAAATCAAACATATTCAGTAATCTTTAAGATCTTAGATGCGAGAAAACCAGACGCTAGACAAATCGGCTTAAGCCTAACAGGTATCACCAAATCTGTCACAGCATGTCCTCTTTCCCATCATTATGCCTCAATTATAGGCGCTGGATTTTATCACTCAGTGCGGCGTCATAACTCAGTCAAAAGCCTCAGCAGGCCGCTGATTCCCCTGCTAACTCCATTGTTAATTCCATCTGTCACCGTCAATAGACCCAATCAGCGCTACTAAACTTAATCAAATGAAACTAAACGAGCAATTTCGCTGCGCCCGTGGGGCTGCGAAACACGGCGCGGCTCAATCGGCTTCCGCTTCGTCAGATTCTGACGCTGCTGAATCGGGCGAGGCGATCGCCTCGCTTTCGACGGTCTCAGCTACGGCATCAACAGTGGCCTGGGATGGATCGCTCTGGGCGTCATCTGCAGCAGGCTCAACTGCTGCATCGCTCGCGTCGGTCGCGTCAGCCTCGTCCGATTCATCTACGCTCAAGGTGCCCTCAGGCACATATTCCACCGTATTTTGGCCAGCCAGCCAGTCTAGGATCTTGTCTTTAAGCAGGTCTTCCCGAACGATTTCGTTTAGGCGATCCATATCAATATCTTGAACATCTTCGATATCTGCCAAAATTTCGGCCTTGCGCGACTCAATGGCCTCAGCCTCTAGCTCTATCGATTCTTGTTTGGCAACCTCTCCCAGGGCAAGGGTGCGCTGGAGCCTAGCGATCGCGTCGGGTTTTGCCCGCTCCCGCATATTTTCGACAATCTCCTTGGTAAGGAATTTTTTGATATCTAGTCCTTGATTGCCCAACTGCATCGCCGTCTGGGTCACCAAGTGATCGACCTCTCGCTGCACCAGGGTCACGGGGAGCTCTGCCTCAAGATTTTCAACTAGCGCATCTAGCAGCGCCGTATCGCGATTGACTTTGGTCTGATTTTCGGCCTCCTCGGTGTAGCGCTTTTCTAGAGAGGCTCTCAGCTCTTCTAAGGTTTCAAACTCGCTGACCTCTTGGGCAAAATCATCATCTAAATCAGGCAGCTCTTTTTCCTTTAACTCTTTAAGCGTAATGGTGAAGACCACAGGCTTGCCCGCCAAGTCTTCCTGGGGATAGCTCTCTGGAAAGCTTAAGGACAGCTCTTTTACCGTGTCGGGCTCCATGCCGACAAGCCCCTCGACAAATCCCTCAATAAATCGGCCTGGCTCAATCTCAATCTGAAAGTCTTCGGCGCTGCCCCCCGGAAATTCTTCCGGTTCTCCCTCATCTTTAGTCAGCTTTCCAACGAAATCTACGACTGCGATATCTCCGCTCTGGGCTGCCCTGTCTTCCACGGGAACTAGGGTTGCCAGATTTTGTTGATAGTCTGCCAGCACGTTTTCAACTTTAGCAGGGTCGGATTTGACTTCTTCGGCCTGCACTGTCAGTTCCTTATAGGCAGTAAGCGTAACGCGGGGCGGCACATCTACGGTGGCTGAAAAGGTGAGGATTTGACCCGGCTCGTAGCTTTCGACTAGCTTTTCAAAGGAGCTTTTGAGCTGATAGTTGCCGATGGCATCAATTTTTTCTCGCTCTATGGCCTGATCAATGGTGTTTTGCACCAGCTCTTCTAAGGCTGCGGCCTTGAGCTGAGTTCGGCCAAATCGCTGAATCACTACCTGTGGCGGCACTTTACCTTTACGAAATCCAGGAATCCTAGCTGTCCGCATAAACTTACGCACCGTTTGGTCGTAGGTTTTCTGAGTCACATCGGGGCCAATTTCAATTTCTAGGCCAACTTGACTATCAGGCAGGATTTCTTGGGTAACTTTCATAATCGACTTCTATTAATTTCCGTCTGTGTTGATGTCTAATTTAATTAGAGTGCGGCAGTCTTCTATTCTAAACAGTCTTAACCATTTTCAAAGATCGTTTCAAAGGCAGACTGAACCGACCTGACAGCAGATTACAATAGGTCACCATTACGAGTTGAGTTAGGGGGACGAACGTTGGCGGACAATTTGAGGATCGCGATTTTGGGGGCAACCGGCGCAGTGGGAACTGAGCTGCTGGCCCTGCTTGAAGAACGGCAGTTTCCTTTGGCCAGTCTCAAACTGTTGGCCTCGCCTCGTTCAGCGGGTAAGCAAGTTTCTTTTGCCGGAAAAATGCTAACTGTAGAAGCGCTGAGCGATCGCGCCTTTGACAATGTGGATCTGGTGCTGGCATCAGCCGGCGGCAGTATTTCCCGCGAATGGGCGCCCAGGGCGGTAGCCGCAGGGGCAGTGGTCGTCGACAATTCCAGCGCCTTTCGCATGGATCCGCAGGTTCCTTTGGTGATACCCGAGGTCAACCCAGAGGCAGCCCAGTCTCACCAGGGCATCATTGCCAACCCCAACTGCAGCACGATTTTGATGAACCTGGTAGTTTGGCCCCTGCATCAGCATCAGCCTGTTCGCCGCTTGGTGGTCTCCACTTATCAATCTGCTAGCGGTGCTGGGGCACAGGCCATGGAAGAAGTGCAGCAGCAGAGCCGGGTGATGCTGGATGGGGGCACCCCAAAGGCCAAAATTTTGCTTTATCCCTTGGCATTTAATCTATTTCCCCACGACTCCCCGCTCAACGAGCAGGGCTACTGTCAGGAGGAGATGAAAATGGTCAACGAGACCCGAAAAATCTTTTCGGCCCCTGACATTCGGATTACGGCGACCTGTGTTCGGGTACCCGTGCTGCGAGCCCATTCAGAAGCCGTTAATCTAGAATTTGACAGCCCTTTTGAGGTAAAACTCGCCAGGCAAATTCTGTCCGAAGCTGCCGGAGTAAAACTGGTGGAAGATTGGCAGGCCAACTATTTTCCGATGCCAATGGAGGCCAGTGGTCAAGACGATGTGCTGGTCGGTCGTATCCGCAAAGACATCTCCAATCCCACTGGTTTGGAGCTGTGGCTAAGCGGTGATCAAATTCGCAAAGGCGCTGCCCTAAATGCAATTCAGATTGCTGAACTGCTGAGGGTCAACCGGTGGCTGAAAGCGCCAAGTTTCGCATAGAATCTTCAGGCTAGTTCAGTGCCGCTTGACCGGAACCGTGGCGATCACGCGGTAGTTTGATAGAAGCGGCTATGTTAAGTCAGCTTGGGGGGCAGCTTGGGGGGCGTTAAGATATCTTCGATGGAGAGGGCAGATACTTCGTGGTGAACTTTGGCCGGGTTTTAACAGCAATGGTGACGCCGTTTGATGCCGATGGGGCCGTCAGCTATGCCGTTGCCGAAAAGCTAGCAGCCCACCTAGTCGAGAACGGCAGCGATGCCCTGGTGGTGTGCGGAACAACGGGCGAGTCACCAACCCTAACCTGGGACGAAGAATACCAACTGTTTCAGGTGGTACAGCAGGCCGTTGGCAATAAAGCTAAAATCATTGCAGGAACGGGTTCTAATTCCACTAACGAAGCGATCGCGGCCACTCGGAAAGCCAGTAAGTTGGGGTTAGATGGTTCTCTCCAGGTGGTGCCGTACTACAACAAGCCTCCGCAATCTGGGCTTTACGAGCATTTCAAGGCGATCGCGGCGGCGGTGCCCGATTTACCCATGATGCTGTACGACGTGCCGGGACGGACCGGGCAAGCGCTACTGGCTGAAACCGCTATCCGGCTCTCGAAAATAAGCAACATCGTTGCCATTAAGGCTGCGAGCGGCAATTTGGAACAGGTCAGCCAAATTCGCCGCTCAACGCCACCGGATTTTGCGATCTATTCCGGAGACGACTCTCTAACGTTGCCGATGGTGTCGGTGGGCGCTACTGGAGTTGTGAGCGTTGCGAGTCATCTGGTAGGCGATCGCCTCCAGCAGATGATTCAAGCTTATAAGCAGGGCAAACCGCAAATGGCCACCGAGATTCATCTTGCGCTCTTTCCGCTGTTTAAGGCTTTATTTACGGTGGCAAATCCAATTCCGGTCAAAGCAGCGCTTGCGCTCCAAGGATGGCAAGTTGGGAAAACGCGATTTCCCCTGTGTATTACCCCTGCCGAGCAGGAACAGCTCCAGCAAGCTTTAAAGATGGCCCTACAGCCGCTGGCGCTGCTATCGACTGCGGCATAAGTGTTAAAGCATATCTGGACTGCAGCACCGTAAGCATTGCCGCAAAGCTGCTGGCTTTAGAAATATCGTCCCCTATTGGTCCTCAAGCTCTTGCAGATCTCTATTACCTCAACGCTTTACAACCCTAGAAATCAGAACCATTCACGAACTCAAGGATATTTATGAGTCAATCTAAAACCACATCAGCCTTAAAAGTTATTCCCTTGGGGGGGCTGCATGAAATCGGCAAGAACACCTGCGTGTTTGAAATGAATGATGAAATCATGCTGCTCGATGCAGGGCTTGCCTTTCCCTCTGAAGATATGCACGGGGTTAACATCGTGCTGCCCGATGTGACCTATCTGCGAGAGAATCGCCACAAGATCAAAGGTATGATCGTCACCCACGGTCATGAAGATCATATCGGCGGCATTGCCTTCCACCTCAAGCAGTTTGATATTCCCGTGATTTACGGCCCTCGCCTGGCTATGGCCCTGTTGGCAAACAAACTTGAAGAGGCGGGGGTTAGCAATCGCACTGAGCTACGGACGGTGCAGCCCCGCGAAATGGTGCGGATTGGCAACTCTTTTATTGTTGAATATATTCGCAATACCCACTCCATTGCCGATAGCTTTAGCATTGCCATTCATACTTCTCTGGGCACCGTTATTCACACCGGAGACTTTAAAATTGACCACACCCCCGTGGACGGTGAAGCCTTTGACCTGCAAAAGCTGGCGGAGCACGGCGAAAAAGGCGTGCTGTGTCTGATTAGCGACTCTACTAATTCAGAGGTGCCGGGACATACGCCCTCGGAACGCTCTGTGTACCCCAATCTCGACCGGATTTTTTCCCAGGTTGAAGGACGCACGCTGATCACCACATTCGCGTCCTCTGTGCATCGAGTCAGTATGATTTTGGAGCTGGCTCAAAAGCATAACCGGGCTGTGTTTGTGGTAGGACGCTCCATGCTGAATGTCATTGCCCACGCCCGTGAGTTGGGCTACATCAAGTGCGAAGACAATCTCTTTCAGCCCCTCAAGGATTTGCACCACTGGCCAGATAAAAAGGTGCTGATTTTAACCACCGGCTCCCAAGGTGAGCCTATGGCTGCCCTAACCCGCATCGCCAACGGTGCTCACCGCAATATCAAAATTCGCCAAGGCGATACAGTGGTCTTCTCGGCCAACCCAATTCCGGGCAACACCATTGCGGTGGTCAACACCATTGACAAGCTAATGATGCAGGGGGCAAAGGTCATCTACGGTCGCAGCTACGGCATTCACGTCTCGGGTCACGGCGCGCAAGAAGACCAAAAACTTATGCTGGCGCTGACGCGGCCTAAGTTTTTCCTCCCGGTCCACGGTGAACACCGGATGCTGGTCAAGCACGCCCAGACCGCCCAAAGTATGGGCATTCCCGAAGAAAATATGGTGATTGTCAACAATGGTGATGTGGTAGAAATCTCGGAGCAGGCCATCGACATCACGGGCAAAGTTTCTTCGGGGATTGAGCTGGTCGATTCGTCCCGCAACGGCGTCGTCAATCGAAACACCCTGAAAGAGCGTCAGCAACTGGCAGAAGACGGTATTGTTACTGTCGCGATCGCCCTCAATAACCAGGGAGAGTTTGCGACTCAGCCTGCGGTGCATCTGCGCGGGGTTGTGGTTTCGACTGACCCCCAGCGGCTTGAAGCTACGATTTACCAAGAGCTGAGCACCACCGTTGAGCAACGATGGGGAGCTCTCTGTCGCCGCGATCGCGTCGATGCCGCCAGTCTCAACTGGCATGAGCTGCAAAGTCAGATCGAAGCGGATTTACGTCGATTTCTGCGGCGGGAGTTACCCAAGCGCCATCCTCTGGTCGTTGTTTTGCTCCAGCATGTGGATGCTGACTCTGAAACATCGGCCCTCCGCAATTCCCCGCCAATGCTGTCTGTGGCGGCTCAGTAGGCCCGAAAGCCCTCAATATGGGCATCGCGGAAATAGCATTTATTCAGCGGCAGGCTTTGGGCACAGAGCCTGCTTCATATTTATTTACATATTTTGGTTGTCCGCTGGGTCAGGTTTGCGTCCGCTTGGCCAGCAGATTTTGGGGCTCATAAGGATGCTCTTTTGCCAAAGGTATGCTAGAAATTACCCTAGTTGGTAGCTTCAACACCCGGCAGAGCGTTATGATCTGCTTAGCAGAAGTTACCGCGTCGCTCGGATCGGCTATCGGCGGTTACACCAGCAGAAGCGAGTCAACCGCTAGCTGCTTCTGTCAGAATTTTTGAATTTTGGCGATTTTGCATCTTCCAGCCTGTTTCTCGGAAGGTAAAGCAGCCTTTTGATTTCTCCTTTTGTGTTCTTAGTTTCCGTTTGTATCGATCGAAACCTAGCTCTGCGTAGGGTATCCGTAGCGATCGTTCTCAGTAAATGTTCGGTCTGGTTACATGTGCAGCGCCGAGCCAGTCTTTTATCCTAAGCCAGATCTGTTTGCCGATGGCGAGTTTGGCAATAGCCCTGGTTAAAGTCTTTGAGGAAATTGAATGCCCAAGCAAATCGTTATTGCTGAACAGCACCGGATCGCGGCGGTTTTTTCAGAAGATCAAATTCAAGAGCTGATTGTTGCAACTGGAAGTCATCAGGTTGGCGACGTCTATGTTGGTACTGTCGAAAATGTGATTCCAGGCATTGATGCGGCGTTTGTCAATATTGGCGACAGTGAACGCAACGGCTTTATGCACGTCACCGATTTAGGCCCGCTCAAGCTCAAACGTTCGGCTGCGTCAATCACTGAGCTGCTGGCCCCGCAGCAAAAGGTGCTGGTTCAAATTATGAAAGAGCCGACGGGCAATAAAGGCCCCAGGCTGACGGGTAACGTAACCCTGCCGGGGCGCTACCTAGTGCTGATGCCCTATGGTCGCGGGGTAAACCTATCCCGCCGGATTGAAAGCGATAAAGAACGCCATCGGCTGCGAGCGCTGGCGATTCTCGTTAAGCCTGCTGGCATGGGGCTGCTGGTGCGCACCGAAGCTGAAGGCATGCCCGAAGAGGCCATCATCGAAGACCTAGAAGCGTTGCAAAAGCAGTGGGAGGTGGTTCAGCAAGAGGCGATGTCAACCCGCCCACCTGCCCTGCTTAACCGCGACGATGACTTTATCCAGCGGGTTTTGCGAGACGTCTATAGCGCTGATGTGAACCGGATCGTGACAGACTCCCATACCGGGCTCAAGCGAGTAAAACAGCATTTGTCTGGGTGGAGCAGCGGCAAGGCCCCTCAAGGTGTCTTGACTGACCACCACCGCGATCGCACCCCTATTTTGGAATTCTTTCGGGTTAATGCTGCCATTCGAGAAGCGCTTAAGCCCCGAGTTGATTTGCCCTCAGGGGGATATATCATCATTGAGCCGACAGAGGCTTTAACCGTTATTGACGTCAACTCTGGCTCGTTCACTCGCTCAGCCACCGCCCGTGAAACCGTGCTGTGGACAAACTATGAAGCAGCGGCTGAAATTGCCCGTCAGCTTCGCCTGAGAAATGTCGCGGGGGTGATTGTGGTTGACTTTATCGATATGGACTCCCGGCGGGACCAAATGCAGGTCTTAGAGCATTTCAGCAAGGCGCTTAGCGTTGATAAAGCCCGACCGCAGATTTCTCAACTCTCTGAGCTTGGCCTAGTTGAGCTCACCCGGAAGCGCCAAGGACAAAATATTTACGAACTCTTTGGCCGGCCCTGCCCGACCTGCAACGCACTTGGTCATGTGGTGCATTTGCCGGGAGAGTCCCGAATGCCGGATCAAACCGCAGCGGATGCCGGATTCTATCCGTCGACGGCAGGAACCGTGATGCCAACCCTCAAGGACTCTCGCTCTGCGCCAGAAGCTTTAGCCCCTGATGAGGATCTCCAAAACTTAGATTTGGTGAATCATCCCAACTATCAAGAGCGCAACAGTTCTCGGGGAAATCGCAGACATCGACGCCGTAAAAATGGCGCTGACGGCACCTCTCGCAATGCCCCACGAATTGAATCCGGACGGGAAAGTAATGCCCCTGAGGCAGAGAGCAGCGATCGTCGGGATAATATCCCGGCCAAAGCAGGCGGCAACGGCGCGACCTCAGGTCGAGCCAATGGCAAGGGACGGGGCGGCAGTCGCGACGAGCGTAAGCCTCAGACTCCACCAGAAGAGATTTCCGTAACAATGACTCCTGCCGAGCAGCGAGTTTATGCCCTGATGGGTATTTCGCCCCTTGTATTGGCCAATCAGACCATTAAGAATCCCAAAAATGCGATGGTTTCAGTTCTGCTGCCGGGGCAAGAACCGCCAACGGCTCAAGCTGAAGCTCCCTCTCAGCCACAGGCTACAGATTCTGCTTCCTCCAAGAAGTCTAACCGGCAGCCCAAAGCTGATATCGTCTCTAAGAAAAAAAGAGCGGCCCCAAAAGCGGCTTTAGAAAGCGCACCCGAAAATAGCCCCGAGAATAGCCAAGATTCCAACTCGCTCATCGTGGCTAGTCAAAATGCCGGTGGCCCAGAGGAAGCTGACGAAAACGGTGCGGCGGCCTCTGGGCGGCGGCGACGGCGACGGCGTTCGTCAGCCGCCTCTACAGAAGCGGCGGCACCCTAACCCGTGGGGCTATGGGAGTCCGGCACGACACGCCCTTTATGGCGGCATCTGATCGCTGGCGTAGACGAAGTGGGGCGCGGCGCTTTGTTTGGCCCGGTTGTTGCAGCGGCGGCCCTGGTTTCAGAGTCTGATTTAGAGCGTCTGGCCGGGCTGGGCGTTTGTGATAGTAAACAGCTATCCGCCAAGCGCCGTCAGCACCTCTATCCCCAAGTTTTAGCTGCTGTAGTGGACTGTCAAATCGGTTGGAGTAGCCCGGCCGAAATTGATCGACTTAACATTTTACAAGCCTCTTTATTGGCAATGAGGCGGGCTGTCATTCGGCTCAAACCTCAGCCAGGACTGTGCTGGGTAGACGGTAATCAGCAGATTCCTCAATTACCTATCCCACAGCAAACCTGGATAAAAGGCGACCAGGAATCGATGGCGATCGCTGCCGCGAGCATTGTGGCAAAAGTCTGGCGCGATCGCCTCATTATTCGCCTGGCCCAGCGCTATCCCCAATACGACTTAGCCGCCAACAAAGGATACGGCAGCGCCAGACACCGCAAGGCCATTCAGCAATGTGGGCCAACTCGGTATCATCGCCACTCCTTTAAGCCATGCCAAATCTAATGAAGTTTTAGGCTAGAGGTTCTGAGAGGGATGCAGGCGAGCCGCAGCAGCCTTAGAGACATCAGCACCGTTACGTTGCTCAAAGTCATATTGTCGAACCCAGCTCTCATAATCCAGCAAAAGCTGCTTGCCCAACCGCTGTTTAATCGTCAGCAACACACTGAGTAAGACTCCGTTTCCGGTTGCTTCCAGCAGCGGCTTTGGTGTAAATTCCAAAATCGGCGGCAAGTCCACAGATACCGTTAAATCTGCGCGGCCAATCAAATGGGTATTGTGATTAATCAGTTGAGGAGACAGCCTACCCGACAAGGCTAGACTAAATCGCTGATTAATGTAGGCATTGCCGCGAATTTCACAGGCGATCGCTTCTAGCTCAACTCGACCTTGGGCGTCTACATTAACTGCCAAATCCACTGTAGGCTGGATGTGTAGGGTCATAAACGCCAGTGGACGCATCCGTAGCCTAAAGACCGTAGGCGACAAAACCTCAACTCGTTTGGGATCAGCCAGAGCGTGGACCAGGCGTTTGGGCTGGCGCAAATAGTGTTGAATTGGTATGGGCTGACGCTGAATCGCCAAATCAATGGATTGAGTCGCAGAAAATGAAATCATAGCCAGGGGAACATCGAATTCCGTTGCGTATCAGGTCAGTGGAAGACCTTAAGGTAATATTTACTAAAGTAACATTTTCTTGAGTGTTATCGCTGTTGACAACCCACATTGCTCACCTAGGTCCAGAGGGAACTTATTCAGACATTGCGGCGATCGCCTATACTCAATGGCTTCAAGCTGAGTATGGTGTCGCGACTAACCGACAGGCGTTTCCCAGTATTCAGCAAGCGCTCCAGTCGACAGTAGACGGCCTTAGTCACTACAGTGTCGTTCCTGTTGAAAACTCTATCCAGGGTAGCGTTACCGTGACTTTAGATACCCTGTGGCAGCTTGAGAAGCTGTATATCCATCACGCCTTGATTCTGCCGATTGCTCACCGGCTGCTGTCTGCCTCAACCCACCTGAGCCATATTCAGCGCGTTTACTCCCATCCTCAGGCGATCGCCCAGTGTCAGCAGTGGCTTACGCAAAATTTACCGACAGCTGAGATTGTGCCGACCCGCTCAACAACAGAAGCCCTCAGCCATCTAAATCAGGAAAAATCATCGGCTGGAATCGCCTCTTCGAGAGCATCACAGCTTTATCAAATCCCAATTTTGGTCGAAGCTATTAATGACCACGCCGATAACTGCACCAAATTTGTTTCGATTAGTTTGGAACCATCCACTGTAGGCACCCGGACTTCCTTAGCTTTTAGCCTGCCCGTCAACGCACCAGGTGCATTGCTGAAGCCTCTCCAGATTTTTTCGACCTTAAATATCAATCTAAGTCGAATCGAATCGCGTCCTACAAAGCGATCCCTGGGAGAATATCTCTTTTTTCTTGATTTAGAAGCCAGCCTTGCAGATCCTCAAACTCAGCTAGCCTTAGATACCCTGAAAGCCTGCACAGAAACCCTCAAGGTTTTTGGCAGCTACAGCGTAATCTCAGCCCTTTCAAAGGCTGAGAGCTAACTCTAATCTTTAAGAACGTCTTTGAGTGCCGTGCGGGCAGCCAAATGGTTACGAGTAGACATTAAAATTTCAGCTTCCCGCTCCAGCCGAGAAGCGGTATCCTGCATTTCCAGCAAAGACTGCTGCTCACTGGCAACCCCATATAGATTACCCGCCACCCAGTAGGACAGCTCTAGCGGCAGATTTGGAATATTATCCGGCAAATCAATCTCTTGGCTGGTCAGCTTAGCAGAGAGGTGTACTACGTCTCGCAGCAGGCGATCGACCTCAGTTGCCAGGGGAGATAAATTATCTTCTGCAGGTGCATCGTCGAGCCATTCGACTAGGCCAACTCGATAGGGTTTCTGCCTTACATAGTCCAGCACGCGAAAGCGCTGCTGCCCCACCGTCAAAACCTTCATGCGATCGTCAGGCAGACGCTGATAGTGCACTATCTCAGCGCAGCAGCCGATCCGGGCGGGATTGCCAGTTTCTGGATCAAGCATCAATACACCAAAACGGCGATCGCCCTTAAGCACCGTATTCATCATAATTCGATATCTAAACTCGAAGATATGAAGCGGCAAGCGACGCCCTGGAAATAGCACCAGCTCCGGCAGCGGAAACAGTGGCAACTCGCGAACAGCAATCGAAGATGTCATTAGCGCGGTGTATAAAAAGCTATGACGTAACTTCAACAGACCCTAGGCTTTATTCACAGTCCTAGATAAGTTGAAGTGTAGTCTTAAGTATTGTAACTCAGGATCTAAAGCTTGACCTCGATATCAACACCAGCGGGCAAATCCAGCTTCATCAGGGCGTCAATAGTTTTAGAAGATGGCTGGTAAATGTCAATAATGCGACGATGGGTGCGAGTCTCGAAGTGTTCTCGGGAATCTTTGTCTACGTGGGGCGATCGCAGCACACAGTAAATCCGGCGCTTTGTGGGTAGGGGAATGGGGCCAATTGCCGTCGCATTTGTGCGATTAGCGGTATCGACAATTTTTTCGCAAGATGTATCCAATAGGCGGCGATCAAAGGCTTTTAGGCGAATCCGAATTTTTTGCTGCTGAATGGTTGCCATAACTAGCGTGCTCTCTACATTTAATTATCAAGGTTCAAGACCAGCCAAAATTGACCTATCAGGCGCGCTGGCCTTTCCGGAGAAAAATTTAGCTTAATAGGTGTTTCAACACAAAGGAAGCAAGCTGAAGCCTGCTTCCTTGCTGGGTGACTATGCCGTAAAACTACTCGGTAATCTTAGCCACAACGCCGGCACCCACCGTACGACCGCCTTCACGAATCGCAAAGCGCATCCCCTGCTCAATGGCAACGGGGTTAATCAACTCAACGTTCATCTTGATGCGATCGCCGGGCATTACCATCTCAGCATCGCTGCCGTCATCAGCAGTAAAGCTTGCGATGGTACCGGTCACATCCGTTGTCCGTACATAAAATTGAGGCTTATAGCCAGGGAAAAACGGGGTATGGCGCCCCCCCTCCTCCTTCTTTAGCACATAGACCTCGGCCTGGAACTTGGTATGAGGTGTAATGCTACCCGGCTTAGCCAGCACCATGCCGCGTTCAATATCAGCCTTCTGAATACCCCGCAGCAAAACACCAACATTGTCCCCGGCCTGACCTTCATCTAAGGTCTTTTGAAACATTTCAACCCCGGTCACAGTGGTGCTTCGAGTATCGCGGATGCCAACCAGTTCGACGGTCTCACCAACTTTCACAATGCCGCGCTCAATCCGGCCCGTCGCCACAGTGCCGCGGCCCGTGATTGAAAACACGTCCTCAACCGCCATCAGAAAGGGCTTATCGACATCACGCTCCGGCGTAGGAATGTAGGCATCGACTTCATCCATTAGGCTTAAAATCTTGTCAACCCACTCATTATCGCCCTTGGAAATGGCGGGGGTCGCAGTCAAAGCTTCAACCGCCATCAGCGCAGAACCTGCAACAATGGGAATATCATCGCCAGGAAACTCATAGTCGCCCAGCAGCTCGCGAACTTCTAGCTCGACTAGCTCCAGCAGCTCTTCATCATCAACCTGGTCTTGCTTGTTCAAAAATACAACAATATTAGGAACACCAACCTGCTTAGACAGCAGGATATGCTCACGGGTTTGAGGCATGGGACCATCTGCCGCGGACACAACAAGGATGGCACCATCCATCTGAGCCGCCCCCGTAATCATATTTTTTACGTAGTCAGCGTGACCGGGACAGTCCACATGAGCGTAGTGACGGCTCTCCGTTTCATACTCAACGTGGGCCGTATTGATGGTGATACCGCGAGCCTTTTCTTCTGGAGCAGCGTCAATCTCATCATACTTACGGGCCTTGGCACCACCAGCAGCAGCCAAGGTCATTGTAATTGCTGCAGTCAGCGTAGTCTTGCCGTGGTCAACATGGCCGATGGTGCCAATGTTAACGTGGGGTTTGTTTCTTTCAAACTTTGCGCGTGCCATGAATGTTACGTATCCCTATCTATCTAAGCGTTCCCTTTACTTTTAGCGATGATTGCCTCAGCCACGTTGCGAGGTACCTCGTCATACTGGCTGAACTCCATAGAAAATATGCCACGACCCTGCGTCTTGGAGCGGATATCAGTAGCATAACCAAACATCTCAGCCAAAGGAACCTTTGCAGATACCTTGGCTAGTCCGTCGTCTGAACCCATTCCCTCGATTTGACCTCGACGGGAATTGAGATCACCCATCACATCCCCCAGAAAATTTTCCGGGACTTCGACCTCAACCTTCATTGTTGGTTCGAGTAAAGCGGGTGAGGCTTTCATAACGGCATCTTTAATCGCTATGGAGCCAGCGATTTTGAATGCCATTTCTGAAGAGTCCACATCGTGGTACGAGCCATCTACTAGTGTAACCTTCAGATCAATGACCGGATACCCAGCTAGGATACCAGATTCGCAAGCTTCTTTCATGCCCTGCTCCGCAGGAGCAATGTATTCTCTGGGAATCTTGCCGCCAACGATTTTGGACACAAACTCAAAACCGCTGCCCTCTTCCCCAGGCTCCAACTCGATCACAACATGCCCATACTGACCTTTGCCCCCACTTTGGCGAATAAATTTCGCTTCAGTTTGAGCTGGCTTACGCACGGTCTCCCGGTAGGACACCTGAGGCGCGCCAATATTTGCCTCAACCTTAAATTCTCTCAGCATCCGATCAACCAAAATCTCTAGATGTAGCTCACCCATGCCGGCGATAACCGTTTGATTAGTCTCAGGATTGGTGCTCACCCGAAAGGTGGGATCTTCATCAGAAAGCGCCTGAAGCGCCTTGACCAGCTTCTCCATATCCTGCTTAGTCTTTGGCTCGATAGCAACAGAAATAACAGGTTCTGGAATATAAAGAGACTCTAGAACGATGGAATCACGTTCGTCGCAGATGGTGTCTCCGGTAGTGGTAGCCTTCAAGCCCAGAGCAGCTCCCAAATCCCCGGCCCGAAGCTCATCCACTTCGATGCGTTCATCAGCTTTTAGTACGATTAATCGCGAAATTCGCTCTTTAATCTGTTTAGTGGCGTTATAAATGTAGCTGCCTTTTGTCAGGCTGCCAGAATAAACCCGAACAAAAGTTAGGCGACCGTAAGGATCAGACATCACTTTAAAGGCGAGGGCTGAAAGTGGTTCATCATCGTCTGCGCGGCGCTTTGCGGTTTCTCCACTGGGCAGCAAGCCTTGGATAGGCGGCACTTCTGTAGGCGCAGGAAGATAGTCAACAACGGCATCTAGAAGAAGCTGAACTCCCTTATTTTTAAAGGCTGAGCCACACAGCATCGGAACAATGGTTCCGGCAATAACACCTTTGCGCAGGGCGGATACAATCTCAGCTTCGGTGAGCGGCTCTTCCTCCAGGTATTTGAGCATAAGGTCGTCATCGAGCTCGGCAACTGCCTCAACCAGCAGTCTGCGATATTTTTCGGCCTGCTCCTGGAGTTGCTCAGGAACCGGCACATCATTCATATCCTGTCCTAAATCGTCGTTATAGATTCGAGCGCGCATACGCACTAGATCAATAACACCTGTAAACCCGTCCTCGCTGCCCACCGGGAGCTGAATTGGCACGGCATTAGCACGCAGGCGATCGCTAACGCTGTCATAGACTTTGAAAAAGTTTGCTCCGGTTCGATCCATCTTGTTGACAAAAATCAGCCGGGGAACCTGGTAGCGGTCTGCCTGCCGCCAAACCGTTTCAGTTTGAGGTTGAACACCGTCTACGGAGGAGAGCACAACAATTACCCCGTCGAGCACTCGCATAGAGCGCTCAACTTCAATCGTGAAGTCTACGTGACCTGGAGTATCGATAATATTGATTTGGTGCTCGCGCCATTGAGTGCTGATTGCTGCAGCGGTAATCGTAATTCCCCGTTCACGCTCTTGAGCCATCCAGTCAGTTACGGCGTTTCCGTCGTGAACCTCTCCGATCTTATGAACAATTCCGGAGTAAAACAGAATGCGCTCAGTTGTCGTGGTTTTACCCGCGTCAATATGAGCCGCAATCCCCATATTTCTGACTTTTTCGAGTGGAACACTACGCGCCACAACCATCAACCTCCTGACGATCGCTTCAATCCTTCAGAACTCATCCTGCTGGCAAGACCAGCTGCAGCAAGTCCTACTGCTCTATACAACTAAATCCATTGGGTTCAAAAAAGCGAAATGCTTAGAAAACGGAACAGGATCGACTATCGCGGTTCAGTAGAAAACAATCAGCTAATCGATAAGTGCCCAGCAACTAATGACCAATAATCAATAGCGGTAGTGAGCAAACGCCTTATTAGCTTCAGCCATGCGGTGAGTCTCTTCTCGCCGACGAACCGCACTGCCGGTCTCATTTGCCGCATCCATTAGCTCATTGGCTAATCGACTTGCCATGCTCTTGCCCGCTCTCTGCCGAGAAAACTGGCAGAGCCAACGCAGCGAGAGTGCCGTACCCCGCTCAGGACGAACTTCCATCGGCACCTGATAAGTCGCACCGCCAACTCGACGAGCCTTGACTTCGACTAGGGGAGTCGTGTTGCGAACCGCATTCTCAAACACATCGAGGGGATCCCCTCCGGTGCGCTCTTGAATAATTTTAAATGCGTCGTAAATCAGTCGGATTGCCGTCGATTTCTTCCCGTCACGCATTACGCGGCGGGCCATCATGCTGACTAAACGGCTGTTGTAAACCGAATCTGGGGGGACTGGGCGCTTTTGTGCTTTTGAACGACGGGACATGATTTCAAATCCTGTGAGACAACAAACTAAGAGACCTAATAAATAAGACCAGTACAAAATAAGACCAACGAAATTAGAAATAGGCTGTTAAAACAGCTAAGTCCATCAATTCGATTGCAGCCTAGAAAATGCCACGCCACAGAAACTGGTTGATCAAAGAAAGTATTAAACCCTCCACTTTGAACCCGGACTTAACGAGAGCTACGGGCTGTTGGTGGCAGCACCTTTCTGAATAAGGCTGTTGCGGTTAATCTTTTGGCCGCTTAGCACCATACTTAGAGCGTCCTTGCTTGCGCTCTTTTACCCCCGCCGTGTCCAGAGTGCCACGAATAATGTGATATCTCACGCCAGGCAAATCTTTGACCCGTCCACCCCGAATCATGACGACGGAGTGCTCTTGAAGGTTGTGGCCAATGCCAGGAATATATGCCGTCACCTCGAAGCCAGACGTCAATCGCACCCGCGCTACTTTCCTCAGTGCAGAGTTGGGCTTTTTGGGAGTTGTAGTGTAAACCCTTGTGCACACGCCGCGCCGCTGAGGGCAGCTCTTTAAGGCTGGGGATTTAGTTTTCTTCTTGGCATTGAATCGCTCGTTTCGAATGAGCTGTTGAATAGTAGGCATATTGAACGGTTCGTTTAGATCTTTGGGCCGCCTCTCGGTGATGGAGATGACGGTAGGTAGCAAACTGCCACAAGCTCTAATAGTATCTAGGAAATAACAATTGTGTCAATTGAAAAACGGGCTCTGACAAGCGGCTTCACCGGATTCAGCATGAATAGCGAAGCAATGATCGCAGCCGCAGTGTTTGAGCGCATTAGGATTCTGGAAGCGAAAGCCACCACCCATTAGATCTTCGGCATAATCTAGAGTAACCCCTTCCAGGTAAGGGCGGTGGGCAACATCAACAACTAATTTTAGATCGCCTGCGATAAATTGAATGACTGCATCATTCGGCTGGCAGACCTGCTCAAAAGACAGCGTGTAGTGAAATTCCGCGCATCCCCCTGCTTTAACACCAATACGACATATGTTGGACGTTGATGGATGTCGCCTTTGCAGCCGCTGAATTTCCTGTGAGGCAGCGGAACTAAGATAAAGCATAGTGCAGGCCAAATAAACCATTAATATGTGCCATCTTAGCTGGCCTGTGGTTTCGCTTTAACAGCTATAGCAGCCCGCACGGTTTGAGCGCTGCCGGTCAGATTGCTTCGGTGCTAACAGCTCCAGCAATACTGGGTGCAGTAAGCAATTTAACCTGTGACAGTACAAGAGCCAGATGTCCGCTGGCTTGTTGGCCTCGAAAATCTGGCTCTTATAGATGAACGCTGGAGTTAAGCGGCAGAGCTTTGCGCTTTAGCTGCTAGCTCTTTTGGGAGACGAAAATACTGTAAAAATTGGCGTTACAGATAGTTCCTCGAAGCCGATTACGCTTTCTTAACCTCTGCCCGAGCGTAGTCATCTTGGAAGCGCACGATATCGTCTTCTCCCAAGTACTCGCCGTTTTGAACCTCAATTAGGATTAGCGGTATAACGCCAGAGTTCTCCAAGCGGTGGTTTGTGCAGGGAGGCACGTAGGTGGACTGATTGGTGCATAGGAGAATTTCGTCCTCACCACAGGTCACTTTTGCGGTGCCAGAGACAACAATCCAGTGCTCACTGCGATGGTGGTGCATCTGGAGACTTAGGCGATGTCCCGGTTTAACTTCAATGCGCTTGATTTTGTAACCCCGCCCTTCTTCTAAGACGGTAAAGGAGCCCCAGGGACGCAGCTCAGTTGCAGCAATGCTCTTAGCACCGGCAGCGGGCAAGGTAGCAGGTGCTTTTGTACGCTCTTCAGTCTGGATCACGATGTCTTCTCCTTGTCAAATTCAGAGGCAATAAACAATAGAACTCATGTCGCGCTATGGACTCTAGAGTTCCCAACTTCGGTCACGGGCTACAGGTGATTTTACGGGAACTTGTGTGAGCACCAGGTCAGCAGCGATCGCTGCCTTGCTGGGATTCCGGGCTACAGATGCTGCCCCTGCCTAGCATTTTAGCGCTCGTATCTTAGCAGCCAGATATGGCCTATTAAATTACCGGCAGAGCTAAACAGTTTATGGCACTGTTGCCAGCGTAGCGGGTGACGCAATTATGGCAATAGGATTTGGCAAATCCACATTCAGTCTTCACAGACCTGGGGCGCTCAATTTCAAATATCTGGCTGCAGGGGAGCCACACTTCAAAAGTATTTAAGGCGCAACAAATACTCCCAACCCGCTATTAACTCGAGCCGCACTCTGGGGCGATCGATTCACTAAAGTGCCGTTGGCATAGAGGCTCGATGAGTTGCCGCCGTCTAAGTTCAGGGCGTCAGTATTGCCCAGCGCTTGCATAATCCCTGCAAGCTGTCTCAGAGTGGGGCCTCTCCCACCAGCCTGCGGCGATACAGTCACCATCATTAGGCGACCGTCGGCAGTTTTACCAACAGCACTTCTCGCGGCAGATTGAGACGCAAATGCCTGGCTAAACTGCTCCGCTTGGGGATTGAGCACGACTGTGTTGTTGACCAGCAGCAGAGGCCCGCCGCCCACAGCGTGGGGATAGGCATCAAATATATCGGGAATAGTTGTGCTGGCAATTGACAAGACCATTCCTGGGGGCATCGCATTGACCGCGGCGCGGTAGGCCCGCACGGCTAGCACAAACCCGTTATTTGGAATGGGCACAGTGCTCGACCCCGCTGCTCCACCTGCCTGATGCCGAACGACTTGATTGCCGGCAATTACCACAATGGTTTCATTATCTAGAACAGGGGTATAAGCTGCGCCCCAGGCGGGAGTGTATAGTCCAACTCCGGCTTGAACATAGCCGCTGTTAATGGCTTGAATTGGAAATTGCTGACCGCTCTCAGTCGTCAAAGTTTGCTCTAGGGCTAGCCGACCGATGTAAATTTCTCCGGTATCGCTCCAGGCGATCGCGCCTCGTCCCAAAATTGGTCCGGAAATCCATTGCCCGTTAGTGCGAATTGCCCCCAAAGGTAGACGATTATTGCGGTTGAAAAAGCCAGCGTTAATCGCGATCGCCGCCTGCCATTGCGCTGCCAGGGTAGTCAATGGGGTCAAGCCTGGCACTGTAGAAGGCGTCGTCCAGATGGGGCGTAACGCCAGGTTAGAGCGGCGCAGATCAACGGTAAAGCTGTCTGTCGGGAAGCCAATGCCGTCTACAACGACGGTTTGTCGGCGCTGCTCTACGCCTGGGATTGAACCAGGAGCAGCTTGGGGACTGCCGCCTTTGGCGGAGGTATCGCGAGCTGACTGCAGCGCCGTAAGCTGGGCTGAGCCAGTGATTTTTACCTGCTGCGCTGAGGTGTACTCTAAGGATGACTGAGGGGGTGACTGAGGCATATTGCCCTTGACGCCTTGATCGTGGTGGGTGATGGAATCCTGGATTTTTTGGGTGACCAGCAGGCTGGTGGCAGAGAGCCTTAACTGGGGCCCTAAAGGCCCAATCGCACCGTAGCCAGAAACGGCGATTGCAGGAGCGATAATCCCTGATGCGCCAATAGCCGCGATCGCGCTGCCCAATCGGCCCAATTGTTTGATATCAATACCCATGCACTTAGCCCTCCTGTTAACAGGCTGCCCGTCAGACCCTTATCTTCTTCAGACCTGACAATAAAAATTCAGCAAAACAGCTCACTAGAGTGTGGGCAGACTGACTTAAGGGAGATTCGATACAAAACTTGGGTGTTTATGCCTGGTAACATGCTTATTCGCAGTGGTTGTAGCGATCTGCTGGAGGTTGTCTGTTAGCCGTTAATTCCTTAATAATAGTTATAGGTATTTAAGAGAAGTTGAATAAAGTTTTTCTTCGCTAACAGTTAGTAGAGCTTTAGAAACTTCTGGAGCTTTGCGTTGATTGTGAATCTGGTTTAGTCATTGAGTTCAATCGTTCACAGCGGCAAGTAAGACACCGAGCGTTTGGGTTATTTAGCCCCTCACCGTGACGCTTTTAGCCCTGTGACACTTTGAGCCCCTGTGACGCTTTTAGCCCTAAACCGCCTTAAGCCAACACGTCCACTTTCGTGATCGATAAACCGTATCGTAAACCAGTCATCAGACAATAACGAGTCACAAACAATATTGAATTGGCATATCGAGTTGAGCTGTTCCATGGATAATTGCATGCATCAAAATCAATCTGTGTACCAAGGAAGCACTATGGCTGACTGGGGGCCGCGCTGGTTAGTTGAGGAGAGAGACGCTTGCGGTGTCGGTTTTGTTGCTGACCGTCAGGGTCGTGCCAGCCATGACTTGGTTGAAAAAGCGCTTACCGCTCTAGGCTGCATGGAACACCGGGGCGGATGTTCAGCTGATCGTGACTCCGGAGATGGAGCGGGTGTAATGACCGCGATTCCGTGGGAAATGCTGAATCAGTGGGCTGGCAGCGTCAACGTACCAGCCTTAGAGCCTGAGCGCTCGGCGGTGGGCATGGTCTTTTTGCCTCAACATGATCAGGCCGCGGCGCTGGCCAAATCGGTCTTTGAGCAGTCAGTTGCTGAAATGGAGCTGACCCTGCTGGGCTGGCGTCAACCGCCTGTCCGTCCTGAGGTGCTCGGAGACCAGGCGCTTAAAAATCTACCCCAGATTGAGCAGGTAATTTTGACGTCTGAAACCCTCAACGGCGACGGCCTGGAGCGAGAACTCTACCTGCTGCGTCGCCATATTCTCAAAACGCTTCGGCAAAAGCGTGAGGCATTAGGGGCCAACCACCCAGTGGCCCAGGCGCTAGAGGAGTTTTATGTTTGCTCCATGTCTTGCCGCACGATTGTCTACAAGGGCATGGTGCGCTCAGTGATTTTGGGTCAGTTTTACGCGGATTTGACCCATCCCAGCTATGTTACGCCCTTTGCGATTTATCACCGCCGCTTTAGCACCAACACTATGCCCAAATGGCCGCTGGCGCACCCAATGCGGCTGGTAGGGCACAATGGCGAAATCAATACGCTGATTGGCAATATCAACTGGATGATGGCGCGTCAGCCGGAGCTGACTCACAAGGTTTGGGGCGATCGCATTGGGACTCTTAAGCCTGTGGTAAACGCTAACAACAGCGATTCGGCCAACTTAGATAACGTAATGGAAATGCTGGTGCGCTCGGGGCGATCGCCCCAAGAAGCGCTGATGATTATGGTGCCCGAAGCCTACATGAACCAGCCGGATCTTCAGGATTATCCTGAAATTACGGATTTCTACGAGTACTACAGCGGCATCCAGGAACCGTGGGATGGCCCAGCACTGGTCGTCTTTAGCGATGGTAAGCAGGTCGGAGCCACCCTCGATCGCAACGGTCTACGTCCGGCTCGCTACGTTATTACAAAAGACGACTACATTATGGTCTCCTCCGAGGCGGGGGTTGTAGATATTGATCCCAGCACCATCGTCGAGAAAGGACGTCTAGGCCCTGGCCAGATGATTGCCGTGGATTTTCAAACGCAGGAAATTCTCAAAAACTGGACCCTTAAGCAGCGCGTCGCCAACGGCCAGCCCTATGGAGCTTGGCTACAGCAGCAGCGTAAAGTTCTCTCACCTCAGCTCTTTCAGGACGACAATTTGCTGGAAGCCAAACAGCTTCTGACCCAGCAGACCGCTTTTGGATACACCGCTGAAGATGTGGAAATGATTATCCAAGATATGGCGGCTCAGGCTAAAGAGCCGATATTTTGCATGGGCGATGATATTCCGCTGGCGGTGCTCTCCCAAAAGCCTCATCTGGTCTATGACTATTTCAAGCAGCGGTTTGCCCAGGTGACCAACCCAGCCATTGATCCCCTGCGGGAGCGGCTGGTGATGTCCCTCAACACCCAGCTTGGCCGGCGCGGCAATCTGCTGCAAGAAAAGGCTGAACATGCCCGGCTGCTGAAGTTAGAGTCCCCTGTGGTCAACGAGCCAGAGCTGGAGCAAATCCGGCACTCAGGCTTTGCCGTTGCGACATTGTCCACCCTCTATGGCCTCAACGATGGCCCCAATGGGCTAAAACATGCTGTTGAAGTGCTGTGTCAGCAGGTCGATAAAGCGGTTGAGTCAGGGCATGAAATTCTGATTTTGAGCGATCGCGTTGACCCCAAAGAACAATCCGCCGGTCCCGAAGCTGAGGTGACCTACATTCCGCCCCTGGTCGCCGTGGGAGCCGTCCATCACCATCTGATTCGCAAGGGATTACGGATGCGGGCTTCTTTAGTGGTAGATACGGCCCAGTGCTGGAGCACCCATCACTTTGCCTGTCTGGTGGGCTACGGTGCCAGTGCGGTGTGCCCCTATCTAGCGTTTGAAACCGTGCGTCACTGGTGGTCTGAAGCTAAAACCCAAAAGCTAATGGAGACCGGCAGGCTGCCGGTATTGACCCTCAACGGTGCCCAAGACAACTACCGCAAGGCGGTGAATGCCGGTCTGCTAAAAATTCTCTCTAAGATGGGCATCTCTTTGCTCTCTAGCTACCAGGGCGCACAAATTTTTGAGGCTATCGGCTTGGGGGCGGATCTGGTGGGCTTGGCCTTCCACGGCACCACCTCTCGCTTAGGCGGGTTAACCATTGCGGATCTGGCTCAGGAAACCGTCAACTTTCACAGCCGGGCCTTCCCAGAGCTATCTGGCAAGCGTCTGGAAAATATGGGCTTTGTGCAGGCTCGTCCCAAAGGCGAGTACCACATGAACAGCCCAGCCCTGACCAAGCTGCTGCACAAAGCGCTGCAAACCGAGCAGTATGACCACTACGAGCTGTACACTAAGCAGCTTGAAAATCGCCCAGTGACAGCTCTGCGAGATTTGCTGGAGTTCTACAGCGATCGCGAACCGATTGCCGTGGACGAGGTGGAATCCATCGCCGATATTATGCAGCGCTTCTGCACGGGAGGCATGTCCCTGGGGGCTCTATCTCGAGAGGCCCACGAGGTGCTGGCGATCGCCATGAACCGCATCGGCGGCAAGTCCAACTCCGGTGAAGGCGGCGAAGACCCGGCCCGCTATAGGCTGGTCGATAGGGTTGATGAGCAGGGTATCTCGCCGCTGTTTCCCCATCTAAAGGGCCTGCGCAGCGGCGATCGGGCCAGCTCTGCTATTAAACAAGTA
This sequence comes from Cyanobacteria bacterium P01_H01_bin.119, assembly GCA_039177155.1. Lineage (GTDB taxonomy): Bacteria > Cyanobacteriota > Cyanobacteriia > Phormidesmidales > Phormidesmidaceae > JBCBZT01. Next base: position 5,548 of record JBCDFX010000003.1, on the reverse strand, counting down.
GCCTCTGGTCGCTTTGGGGTGACCCCAGAATACTTGATGAATGCCAGACAAATTGAGATTAAGCTGGCTCAGGGCGCCAAACCGGGTGAAGGGGGACAGCTTCCAGGCAAAAAGGTCAGCGCTTATATCGCTAAGCTGCGTAATTCTAAACCCGGCGTACCATTGATTTCACCGCCGCCCCATCACGATATTTACTCAATTGAAGATCTGGCTCAGCTCATTTACGATCTGCATCAGATCAATCCCAAAGCGGGGGTCTCGGTAAAGCTGGTGTCTGAAATTGGCATTGGCACCATTGCCGCTGGGGTTGCCAAAGCCAACGCCGACGTGATTCAAATTTCGGGCCACGACGGCGGTACGGGCGCTTCGCCTCTGAGTTCTATTAAGCATGCCGGGGTGTCATGGGAGCTGGGGCTCACAGAAGTCCACCGGGTGCTGATGCAAAACGAGCTGCGCGATCGCGTTTTGCTGCGGGTCGATGGCGGTCTTAAAACAGGCTGGGACGTGGTGATGGGCGCTCTGATGGGCGCTGAAGAATTTGGGTTTGGCTCTATTGCGATGATTGCTGAGGGCTGCATCATGGCTCGGGTCTGCCACACCAACAACTGTCCGGTGGGCATTGCATCGCAAAAAGAGATGCTGCGTAAGCGATTTACGGGCATCCCTGAGCATGTGGTTAACTTCTTCTACTTTGTGGCGCAAGAGGTGCGATCGCTGCTGGCCCGTTTGGGCTATCGCTCCTTAAAGGACCTTGTAGGCCGTGCCGATTTACTCCGGTATCGCAAAAGCGCAAAGCTGACCAAAACAGCAGATCTGGATCTAACCTGTTTAACTGATTTACCGGATACCCGCCGCGATCGCGGCTGGCTAGAGCATGGCGAAGTCCACAGCAATGGCCCAGTGCTGGATGATGAAATTTTGCAGGATGCTGAGGTACAGGCAGCCATTGCCGCCCAGGACAGCGTCTGCAAGACTTACAGCGTGGTGAACACCGATCGCACTGTGGGAAGCCGTGTTGCAGGGGCAATTGCGGCCCAGTATGGCAACAGCGGCTTTGCCGGAACCCTCAATCTCAACTTTATGGGGAGCGCCGGGCAGAGCTTTGGCGCATTCAACCTCCCCTGTATGACCCTTACATTGACGGGTGAGGCAAACGACTATGTGGGTAAGGGCATGAACGGTGGCGAGATTATCATCAAGCCCTCCGATGACATGACGTTTGATCCGTCTGAAAACGTCATTGTGGGCAACACCTGTCTATACGGCGCAACTGGCGGCACCCTATATGCCCTGGGGCAAGCCGGGGAGCGCTTTGCCGTCCGGAACTCAAAGGGTCAAGCCGTGATTGAAGGCGCTGGCGATCACTGCTGTGAATATATGACCGGGGGCATTGTGGTTGTTCTGGGCCGGACTGGTCGCAATGTCGGTGCAGGGATGACGGGCGGGTTAGCCTACTTCCTCGATGAGGACGGAACTTTCCCAGTTAAAGTCAACCCAGAAATCGTCAAGGTGCAGCGGGTGCTGAGCCAGGCGGGTGAGCAGCAGCTCAAGAGTCTGATTGAAGCCCATGTCAATTACACTGGCAGTATTAAGGCGGCTCAGATTCTAGAAAATTGGGAAACCTACCGCTCTAAGTTTTGGCAAGTAGTGCCGCCCTCTGAAGCAGACACCCCTCAGGCTAACTCTCAAGCTGAGAGTGAAAAGGTGCTGAGCTCAGTGTAAAACCCAATGACTCCACTGCAGTTTTTCACGCTTGTGCGTCAAGGCTGGCGCTGGGTGTTTACCAATCCGCCTTTGATATCGGGTCTGTTTGCATCTGCTATCGGCATTGGGCTGTTAGTCTTACACGGGTGGGAGCCGCTGGAGCGCTTGGCCTACAACCGACTATTTCAGGCGCGGGACTATTTGACGCCCTTAGCTTGGGATCAGCGCATAGTGGTGATTGCCATCGATCAGGCCAGTCTCGACCAGTACGGGCGGTTTCCTTGGCCCCGCGATCGCTATGCGGCTTTGCTGGACAAACTGCTAACGGTTCAGCCCGCCGCAGTCGGGTTTGATATTTTGTTTGTTGAATCTACTGTTCATGATGTACGACTGGCCGAGAGCTTAGCCATCAGCGGCAATGGCGTACTGGCCATCGGCGGCGACGGCACAGGCCGTGCCCTGCCGCTAAGCCCTGATTTGCAGCGGGCTGGCGACAGCCGGTTTCTGTTGGGCCACGTAAAGCATGTTCCCGATATAGACGGTATCAGTCGTCAGGTGTGGCTGTATGAGGGTCAGTTCCCTACCTTGGGCATGGCCATGGTGCAGATGTATAACATAACCCTAAGCCAAACCTTGGGAAATAATGTCCCCGATCCTGTGGACATTCCTGAATCCCTTGATCTAGAGACTGAAAATCCCAGCGATCGCGCTTATTTTTCCGCCGACCCACTGTCTCAAGTTCGAGAGACTCGTTGGATCAACTGGCCGGATTCAATTCAAAACGGTTCCCTAACCATTCTCTCTTTTGCAGATGTGATGAGCGATCGCGTCGATATTGCTCATCTACAGAACAAAATTGTGCTGGTAGGCACCACCGCAGCGGCCCTCGATCCGTTAAGGACGCCCTTTTATACGACAATTCCTATTGCCGGGGTCTATCTGCATGCCGCCGTTTTAGATAATTTGCTACAAAATCGCTTTTTGCAGCGGTGGTCTCTGGGTAAAACCGCGCTGCTGCTGATGCTGGTTGGATTTACAACCAGTTTTACCCTGTCTCCTTTGAGCCTCAAACACAGGCTGCTGCTGCTTTCTGGGTTGATACTGCTGTGGTTGGGCATCGTCTACAGCGCCTTTACCCAGCAGCTATGGCTGCCGGTAGCCGCGCCCATTGGCACCTGTCTCTCAAGCGCTTTAGGACTTCAGTTTAAGGAACAGCGGGAGCGGGAGACAGTGATGAGTTTGCTAGCCCTCAATACCTCCCCTGAAATGGCCAATTTGATGTGGAAAAACAAAACGGACATTTTAAGTAAAGGTCAAATTCGGCCCCAGGAGCTGATGGCAACGGTGCTGTTTACCGATATTCGCGGGTTTACTGGCATTAGCGAAACTCTCTCTTCCGAGGCGCTGCTGCCGTGGCTAAATCGCTATTTTGAGGTGATGACAGACTGCATCATGGCCCACGGCGGCATTGTGGATAAATATATTGGAGATGCCATTATGGCTGTGTTTGGCGCGCCCATTCCCCACACTCGCACAGAGGAAATTCAGCAGGATGCGATCGCGGCCATCAGCGCCAGCCTGGCGATGTGTCAAGCCTTAGAGCCCCTCAATCAAGAATTTGCCTCGGTAGAGCTGCCTCCAATTCGATTTGGCGTTGGGATTCATACTGGGATAGTTATTGGGGGCACAGTGGGTAGCCGGCAGCATATCAGCTATTCCCTGTTTGGAGACACCGTTAACGTAGCGGCGCGCCTGCAAGATTTGACCAAGGGACTTACAAAGGAGGCCCCCTATCCGGTTTTGATGAGCGAACAAACCTACAGTTATGCCAAGGCTTACTACCAGGGCAAATCGATGGGCACCATCAGGCTACGCGGACGAGCGACCCAAACCCCTGTCTTTACACCGGTGGCCCTGGGGGATAAAAGACCGCCAAATTCTGGGCTAAAACCGCTGTAAGGGTCTGTGCGAGGGTCTGAGGATCAACCCCAAGACCGCTGCGATCGCGCTCCAACTGCAGGGCGGTTTGGGCATGCCACCAGCTTGCAACTAAGGCAGGGGAGAGATAGTCGCGATTGGTGACTTGAGCACTAGTGACTTGAGTATCAGGGATTTGAGTATCAGGGATTTGAGTATGGGTAACTTGGGCCATCAGCCCCCCAATTAGCCCCGTCAAGACATCTCCGCTGCCGCCTCGGGCTAACGCTGGCGTACTCTCCGGATTAAACCATAGCGATTGATCGGGAGCTGCGATCGCGGTTCTAGCTCCTTTTAGCAGCACGATTGCGCCGCTGGTTTGCGCCGCTTTTTGGGCCATGGTTCCAGCATCTGCCCTAGTCTCGGAAATATGGGCTTCGGCAATGGCGGGAAACAGTCGCTTAAATTCCCCAAAGTGAGGTGTCAGCACCGTCGCCGCTGGACGCGATCGCAGATTTTCTAAGGTGCCCAGATCGGCCAAACTGTTTAACCCGTCGGCATCCAGCAGCAGGGGACGAGGAATATCCAGAAGCTGCCGCACCACCGGCTGGGCAGCGCGAGTCAAACCGGGGCCACAGGCGATCGCGTCGTAAGCCTCTAACATTAGGTCCTCTGGCAGCTGAGCAATAGCGCCCGTCTCCGTCTCCGGGCAGCCGACGACTAGGGCTTCCGGCAGCTGACCCACCAGCCATAGCCGCAGCGCCTCAGGCACCGCTACGGTCAACATGCCAACGCCGCTGGCCCTGGCCCCCAACCCCGATAGCAGCGCCGCCCCGGCAAAGGGTTTTGAGCCGCACACCAGCAGCAGGCTACCAACCTTGTATTTATGGGTGGCTGACGGTCGGGGCAGGGGCAGCCGCGATCGCACCGCTTCAGATGTAATCCGCTGAACTTGGGGCGGCTGGCCCAGCACGGCGTAAATATCGGCTAGAGGAATATCAAAATCAATCCGTTCGCAGCAGCCGATATAGTCTAGGGCGGCGGTTTGCACAAACGCCCGCTTCCACAGCCCTAGGCAGAGGGTTTGATCGGCTTTGACAGCAGTTCCTAAAGGCTGCCCGGTATCGCTATGGAGGCCAGAGGGCAAGTCGATACTCACTACTGGGCCCAGACGCTGATTTAGACGATTGATCAGATCGGCGATCGCGCCTTCGAGGGGGCGGGTCAAGCCAAAACCAAACAAACCATCTACAATCACGTCGCAGTGAGCAAGATGCTCTACCGCCGGCACCGTCTCGATACCTAGACTGTTGACATATTTAAAGTGACTCGCCGTCAGCGGCTTAAGTTGCTCAAACGGACACAGCAACTGCACCCTGCAACCCTGCAGAAACAGCTCGCGCGCGACCACCAGTGCGTCACCGCCGTTATGACCGGGGCCCACCAGAACGCCCACCGAAACGCCAAGAGCTGGTTCAGATCGAGTATTAGATTGATTAGGCGATCGCAGATACAGCGCCACCAGCCGCTGGGCAATTCGGCCCCCTACTTTTTCCATTAGCGCCGCTACTGGGAAGCCCGCATCAAACATACGCTGCTCAATGCGGCCCATTTGCTCAGCGTTAACTATAAAAGACTCAAGCTCGATGCGGGACATAACCTTAGCCTTATAAAGGCGCTAGCGCTGGAAATGAACCCGTGCATCCATGCCAAATCCCCGTAAATACCGGTTCCACTCCTCGGCTTCGGCGCGATCGCCGAACGGCCCGACCGCCACATGGGGGCAAAACGGCTCCGAACGAGTCTGAACCAGGCGCGAAGCCACTCCAAAGGTCACCAGCTGATTGCCCAGGGACGCAACCGTATTAGGCCCCGATGGTACAACGACGTAATAGGCACGGCTGGCGTTGGCTAGGGCAGCACTGCT
>JBCDFX010000002.1:0-35716 GCA_039177155.1 Cyanobacteria bacterium P01_H01_bin.119 | reverse complement strand
TGATCGGCCTGGCGAGCGCGGCTGTAGTAAGCAGCTAAATCGGCGGTAAACTGCAAATCGACGTCGTCGGGGATCTCGCCAGGGTTAAGCCGCAGCAGCACATGGCTGCCCGGAATCTCTTGGGTATGGAACCAGAGGTCGTAATCCGTGGCGATTTTGGAGATTAGATGGTCATTTTGACGGTTGTTGCGGCCAATCAGTACGTCATGGCCCCCTGGGGTTTGGGCACGGCGGCATTGAAAGGCCTGTGTCTTGCTGCGATCGCGCTGATAGGCGTCTTCCAAATATCCCTGCTCAATCAGTTCATCACGTATATCAGCGATCGCCTCTAAGTCGTTCGCGCTCTCGTAGGCGCTCACCTGGCTCAATGCCGACTCCACCTGCTCTAAATAGTGAATTTCGCTGCGAACTTCAGACAGCAAGGGAGCGACGGCCTGGCGTACGCGCTTTAGCTTTTGGTGCTTTTTGTACAGCGCTTGGGCATTTTGCACCCCGTTTTTTTCTGGATTGAGAGGGATAATAACCGGCTGAGCGGTTTCAAAATCTTTTAGCTCAATTGCGGTCATGCCGGGCTGCCAAAGATGCTGATAGGCCATTAGCAAATCGGCCTGCTGGCGATAGCGATCGGCTTCAGTCGCCTGATCTAAGCGCGATAGAAAAGTGGCTTCTTTTTGCTTTAATTTGCTCAGCGCAGTTTTGAGCTTTTGGGCAATTTGGTTATGCCACCGGGTAAAGGTGTGCTGATTGAGCTGCCGGGTGTAGTAGCGCTCAACTAAAGCCTGCACTGAGCTGGCCGGCTCAGTCACCCGCAGCCCCAGTACCGTGTAGCCCTGCGCCGTAAATCCCGGCTGAAAGCGGCCTGTTTCCAGTCGGCTCAACCACTGCTGCCAGCTTGTAAACAGCGTCGCCCAGTTCCTGGCGTCTAAACTCTCGGTAGATTGCTGAGGATCTAGCCCAGCATTAGCGATCAGCGATCGCAGCAGCGCCGAACTCAGACCACCGTAGGCTTGAATCATTCGCTTTTTCAGTGGCCCCGGCACCAGGGCAATTTTTTCCTGCCAATCTGCCTGAGATTCATGCAACCTGGGGCAGGGTTGGGTAATTTTAGGCGGCATGCGGTAGCGATCGCCGGTCTGAATCGGCCGCACGCTGGACTGCTGTTCACTCACCTGATGGGCCGCCGTGATAATTTGCTCCTGAGCATTTACCAAGATGGCATTGCTGTACTTGCCCATAATTTCTACAATCAGGTGATACTCTGCCGGATCACCGGGGCGGCGAGCAAAGCACAGATCAATTACCCGCTCCCACGGAGCCATCGGCTGAGCGCTAACTAGGGCTAATCCTCCGATCTGATGCTTAAGCTGCTGACTAAATGTAAAGGTATCAGGAGCTTTGGGAGGTGGATCGCCCAAGTGCAGTCGAGCGGCCTGGGGATGCCAGGAAATGGTCAGCCAGTGACGCCCCTGGAGAGTTCGCAGAGCCAGGCAAACCGCGAAGCGATCGCGCTGCACCACATGCTCGCAGCGGGCGGGCAGTCCAGTAGCTTGCAGCTCATCACAAACCGCAGCCAGCGTTGTAAAGTCAACCGGTTGCACAGCACTTATGATCCAAACACGACGGCAAAACTATTTCGATAAGCTAGCAGCATGCCCAGAGCCGACAATGCCCGACAGTCCAGCACCTTAGCCCAACAACGCTTGCTCGCCTCTTTTTTTCTGATTACCATCATCTTAAGACATTTATATCGCTTTGGTCAGATTACTCACCGCAGTTGGTATCGCTGGAGTGGTTGATATAACAGCGATCTGACCTACAACCCGTTCGAATCTTTCGGCGGATTGCTACAACAGTCGTTAGTCCGGCTAAGGCAGAAGATTAACAATATACCAGCGGCGCGGCTTCACACCCATATCAGATCTCAGGATTCAGTTTATGGATATTCGATTGATCAATATTGGGTTTGGCAACATCGTGACCGCAAACCGAGTTGTTGCAATTGTCAGCCCTGAGTCAGCTCCGATTAAACGAATTATTAGCGATGCCCGAGAGCGAGGCGAGCTAATCGATGCAACCTATGGTCGCCGCACCCGCGCAGTGATTGTGATGGACTCTGGCCATATTATTTTATCGGCCATTCAGCCTGAGACGGTTGCCCACCGCTTTGTAATCAGTAAAGACACCTTATCGGAATAGGCCCTGTTATGGGTAAAGATCAAAAGCAGGAGGTCAGTCTGACCTCCTGCTTTTGAAACGATTTAGGTCAGGCTAAACCTATTCTGTCGCTTGGGAAAGAAGTTCACGAGTTCGCTTAGACCTAACCATCACTTTGCCACTTTCATCAACGTCTACAACGGCGGTGTCACCGTCTTTGACGCGACCAGATAGGATTTCTTCCGCTAAGCTGTCCTCCAGCAGTCGCATAATGGCGCGGCGGAGGGGACGAGCACCGTAGCTCGGGTTGTAGCCCTCTTCCACCAGACGATCTTTGAACTTCTCGGTCACTTCCAAGGTGATGCCCTGCTCAGTCAGACGCCCAAAGACTTCTTTCAGCAGAATATCGGAGATCTCCTTAACCTCATCCTTCGTCAACTGACGGAAGACGATAATCTCGTCTAAACGGTTGAGAAACTCTGGTCGGAAGTACTGCTTCAGCTCTTCATTGACCAGAGAACGGATGCGGTTGTACTGGGATTCGGCCTGATCTTGCTCAAACTCGAAGCCAAGGCCGCCGCCACCTTTCTCAATCACTTTGGAGCCAATGTTGGAGGTCATAATCAGCAGGGTGTTCTTAAAGTCCACCGTACGCCCCTTAGCATCAGTTAAGCGACCGTCTTCTAAAATCTGCAGCAGCATATTGAAGACATCGGGGTGAGCTTTTTCGATCTCATCGAAGAGAACCACCGTGTAGGGCCGGCGACGAACCGCTTCGGTCAACTGACCGCCCTCGTTGTAGCCAACGTATCCTGGCGGAGAGCCAATCAGCTTAGAGACCGTATGACGCTCCATAAACTCGGACATATCCAGACGGATCATGGCTTCTTCAGAGCCAAAGAAGTAGGTCGCCAGAGACTTGGCCAGCTCGGTCTTACCAACACCAGTAGGGCCAGAAAAGACAAAGCTGGCGATAGGGCGGTTGGGATTTTTAAGGCCAACCCGAGCCCGGCGGATAGCCCGCGAAATCGCGCGGACAGCCTCATCTTGACCTACTAAGCGCTGGTGCAGGGTGTCTTCCATATGCAGCAGCTTCTCGGATTCGGATTCGGTCAGCTTGTTGACCGGAACCCCAGTCCAAGAGGCGACAATATGGGCAATATCTTCCTCGGTGACCACGGGAGAATCGCTGTCGTCGCCGTCCTCAGATTTTTTGGACTGGGCGATCGCGCGAATTTCAGCCTTAATTTCCATTTCCCGATCGCGCAGTTCCCCCGCTTGATCGAAGTTTTGAGAGCGTACGGCGTTGTCTTTGTCCTTAAGCACCTGACGCAGCTCTTTATCTAACTCTTTGGCCGCTGGCGGCAGTTGAGAATTAATCAGTCGCACCCGTGAGCCTGCTTCGTCGATTAGATCGATGGCTTTATCGGGCAAGTAGCGATCGCTAATGTAGCGATCGGAGAGCTTGGCGGCAGCATCTAGCGCTTCGTCCAATATTTTGAGCTTATGGTGCTGCTCATAGCGATCGCGCAGGCCATGCAAGATTTCAATGGTTTCATCAACGCTCGGTTCGCCGACGTTGACCGGCTGGAATCGCCGCTCCAGGGCCGCATCCCGCTCGATATGCTTACGATACTCGTCTAAGGTTGTCGCACCGATGCACTGAAGCTCACCGCGAGCTAGGGCTGGCTTAAGAATATTGGCCGCATCAATAGCGCCCTCAGCCGCACCTGCGCCAATCAGGGTGTGAACCTCATCGATCACCAAAATCACGTTGGCGGCAGAGCGAATCTCGTCCATGATTTTTTTCAGGCGCTCTTCAAACTCGCCTCGATACTTGGTACCGGCGACCAGCAGACCGATATCGAGGGTAACAACGCGCTTTTCTTCTAGGATATCTGGCACGTCGCCGGTGGAAATACGCTGGGCTAGCCCTTCTGCGATCGCGGTTTTACCCACGCCGGGTTCCCCAATTAGCACCGGATTATTCTTGGTGCGGCGACCCAAAATTTGAATCACGCGCTCAATTTCTTTTTGACGACCCACTACCGGATCGAGCTTACCGTCACCGGCCATCTGAGTCAGATTAGAGCCAAACTCATCTAGAGTTGGCGTTTTGGTGCGCCCTTGGCCTCCGCCGGTCGAAACCTCAGCCGTTTCACCCAGCATCCGAATCACCTGGGTACGCACCTTCGAGAGGTCAACCCCTAGATTTTCTAACACCCGGGCAGCAACCCCCTCTCCCTCACGAATCAGCCCCAGCAGCAAATGCTCGGTACCAATGTAGTTGTGGCCAAGCTGACGGGCTTCTTCTAAGGAAAGCTCAAGAACACGCTTGGCACGCGGGGTAAAGGGGATTTCAACAGCTACAAAGCCCGATCCCCGACCAATAATTTTTTCGACCTCAATCCGAGCATCCTTGAGATTGACGCCCATAGATTTCAGCACTTTGGCGGCGACGCCGGTCCCTTCTCCAATCAGTCCAAGTAGAATCTGCTCTGTCCCCACAAAGTTGTGGCCCAGTCGGCGAGCCTCTTCCTGGGCGAGCATGATGACTTTGATAGCCTTTTCTGTGAAGCGTTCAAACATATGTTTATCCGTCACCTGCGGTGTGCTGGTTACGGAGATTCTAACACAGGCAAACAGCGGGATTGTGCCACAGCCAACAGCTCTGGAGGACGGGTAACCGTAATAAGCATGAGTTATTAGTGGGGAAAGATCTCACCTAAAATCCTCACTGGAGAGGCAGATTCGCGCCAACAAAAACTCAATATTTCTTTACAATTGGCAGTCTCTTTTCTACTTATTAATGTCTCTACCCGCAGTGTCGTCTTTGCCCACAGTGGCTTCCCAGGTTTAGGTGACCTCTGAATCAATAATTTACTCGGCTGAGCTAGATAGCTCAGCCGAGCCATGTATCAGTTAGGCCAAATTATCTAGAACTTTTCGTCCCTGCCTGAGTGCGGCCCAGCCTCCTCCTAAGAGCCCAAGTGCTAGGGCAGAGCCTGGTTCGGGTACGGAGACGGGCGTATCTGGTGGTTGATTGGGGTTATCGGGGGGATCGATTGGATCGTCTACTTCAGGGACGGAGGTAAACAGCGCCAAATATGACCTGGCTGGGGACACGTTAGGAGACACATTCGTCGTAAGTGTGCTTGCCGAAGTGAGGCTGGTTGCCGTTGCACCGTCGTTGTTAAACAGTCCAAAAGCAGCGTAATAGCAGGTTTGGCTAAGACAGGCTTCGGCCTCTGAGGGTGTGTAGGTGACCGTAAGCAAATCGGGCAGCAGCGCCTGCACGGTAAACGGTTTTAGATCTGACGGGCTGCCTGACGCAAAGTCAATGACGTCATCTGAGGTAAATGGGCGGGTTGAAAATAGCCCGTCACCCAGTGCGCTGTTAAAGGGAGCATTATCGAGGGGGCCAATAATGTCGCTGAGGTTGCCGGTGGTGAAAGATCCAGTTAAATCCGACAGATTGATGTCAACATCGGATTCGGTAAACGAGGCCACAGGCGTTAACCCGCTGGCATCGAAGCCGGGTTCTAGAAATCCACCGACCGAAAAGTCCTCGAAAAAATATAAATCGCCAGAAAAATCCAGCAGAGCGGCTTGGACAGGGCTGAGGGGCGCTGCGATCGCGACAGCAATTCCTCCGACAATGCCTAAGGAAAACTTCGTACGTGTACTCATAGGTGCCTCAAAGTGATCGACAAATCATACAAATCCTTCCGTGTTTTCACGGCCTGACTGCATTGTCGAAATTTATCCCTGGCAACGTCTGTCGGAAATGTCGGGTGTTCCTGTCGCCTCACTGAGGCTGAACAATCCTGGGCCATTCAATAAAGACTGCATGAAGATTTTATAGCGTCCCCAGGCTATGGGGTGAGGGTCGCTCCCAAGTGCCTTAGTTGACTGACCTGACCAGACGACAGGCCATTGATCGATGGAATCTTCATCTGTTCGCAAGGGCGGGGAACGATCAGCGTTCGCTGTGGGGCTGCCGTTGCAAGCGCGTAGCTGTAAATATGCCGGTCGAAACAGCCGCAAACGAGCGATCGCCCATCAGGGCTGAAGCTGAGGCCGCCCACGGCGACTAGATGGGGTATGCGCTGGTGAAGCCCTTGAGTAAGGCTATTCCATAGGCAGACAGTGCTGTCTGCGCCGCTGCTGGCCATGCGATCGCCGCTGGGACTAAAAGCAACAGACCAAATGTACTGGTGATGAGCCAGCCAGGTCTTTAGCCTCTTTGCCGTAGCTACGTCCCATAGGGTTAAGCTACCGCCGCTGTCACCGCTGACAAGGTAAGGCTGGGTAGGATGGTGGGCGATCGCAGTGATGTAGACACCATCTGAGGATGGGGAGTTAAGCGCTTGTATTAGCCGCCCTGTCTCAGTCTCCCAAAGACGAATAACACCGTCATTACCCCCGCTGATAACTGTTGTTCCGTCCGGGGTAAATACCCCCTGCTGCACCCAGCTTCGATGGCCCCGTAGAGTCTGCTGAGCGCGATCGCTGTGAAGATGCCAAAGTTTGAGCGTGCCGTCGCTGCTGGCGCTGACTACACAGTTTCCTAGCGGAGAAAAGGCCACTGAACGAACGAAATTACTGTGGCCGCTCCAGACTTGAACGCAGGTACCCGTTTCTAAGGCCCAAACTCTAATGGTGCGGTCGTAGCTGCCGCTGACTAACCAATGACCATCAAGGCTGATGGCGATGCTCCACACATTACTCCGGTGGCCTTTAAGCTGTTGGCGACAGGCTCCGGTTTGCCAATCCCATAGCCAAATGCTGTGATCAAGTCCGCTGCTGGCCAGACATTGCCCATTTGGACTAAACGCCAGGGATTTGGTGCCGCAAACGAACCCCTGGAGAGTCTTGAGGCAGCGCCCTGATGCCAAGTCCCAAAGCTGGAGAACCTGATCTTTGCCGCCGGCCACTAGGAGATTGGACTGCTTAAAATCTATAGAATCTTCAGAAGCCTCAGAACCTTCAGAAGCCGCGATCGCGATCGCGTCCAGTCGAGTAGTGCCGGGTTGATGGAGCGTCTTAATGCACCGGTAAGCAGTCGTATCCCACAGCTTGATGGCGCCGTCATAGCCTGCACTGACCAGCCGATGGTCAGACTGAAAAGCCAGGGAGCGGACAATTTGACCGTGCCCGATCAAAGAGGTTAGCAGCTCACCGCTGGTAGGGCACCAAAGTTTAATCGTGCCATCGTCACTACCACTGGCCAACAGTTCACCGTTGGGGGCAATGGCAATGGTTCTAACCGCAGCGCGATGGGCAGCACAAACCTGCTGCATCTGTCCTGTCTGCCACTGCCAGATGCGCACTGTCGTATCGTCACTGCCGCTTGCCAGCCAAGTGCCGTCGGGACTCACTGCGATCGCCCACACCCAGCCTTGATGCCCCGACAGCACAGCAGCCGGGCCGGGTCCCTCAAGCCCCTGCAGGTAAATTTGGGTATCGCTGCCTGCCCAGGCAAACTGGGCGCCGTCGGGGTGATAGGCCACCGCAAACGATTGGCAAGGCAGAGAAAACTGGTTTAGTAGCTCGCCGCTGAGGCTATGCCACAGCCGCATAATCTTAGCGGTGCCGCTGCTCAGCAGTCGATTCCCAGCGGGGCTAAACGCCAGCCCATAAATCCAGTGGCGATCGCCGCCGTCTAAGGTCATCACTGGCTGGCCAGTTTTCGCCTGATACAGGTGAATCATACCGTCAGAGTCGCTAACCGCAATGCGTCCGGCAGCAATGCCAGTCGCGATCGCCATAACCCCTTTGAAAATCTGGGTAAAGCGCACTCGATCAAAAGTTACTTTGGCAAAGTTGCTGTGCCAAAGCTCAGTCCCCTGAAAATCTACTTGGCGCAGCACCAGCCCCGAAAAGTCGCGATGTCGCAGGTCGGCCCCTGCATGCATGAGTAAATTAATAATATTTCCTGCGCCGTAGCCGCTTAGTTCTGGTGATTTGAACTGAGTCAGTATCTCGAATAGGTGCCAGAGATAGGCTGAGCGATCGGCAAAGGTTGCCCGGCTGTATTGCAAAACGGGGGTGAGCAAAACTCGCCGCTGGGCGCTTCTGACATAGTCTGGGACAGTCGTCTGCATAAGGCTAAAGCGCTCGAGTACGGGGCCATCCGACTGCTGAATGGCCTGAGCATACTGCTGAATAAGGCGATCGCTGAGATAGTCGATCAACACGGGCGGCAAGGTAAACCGTTGTTGAGTCGAAATTAGCGGCAGCCGCCGTCCCAAGTCTTGCAGCGTTTGAGGAATCAACCGCTGGGTTTGGGGGTGCAAAAAACACTGCTGCAAATCGCCCACCCCCATCGGCTCTCGATAGATGGCAAGCCAAGTGGCGATTTCGTGCTCTACCGCCGTTAGCCTTTCGATATGCCACGCCAATAGATCTTTTAGCCCGTGAAACAAGGGCTGATTTGCCGCTAAAAATGCCCCCACCTGGCCAAAGTAGACGGTTTCGATATGCCTGGCTGCCAGCTCCAGGGCTAGGGGATGTCCTTGATACAGCGCCTCTAGGGAGCGCCACTGGGGATCTGTTCCGGTGAGCTCAGCCGCATGTTGGAGCACCTGGCGGCTGCTGGCGGCCTCTAATCCTTTAAGCTGAACAGTCTGTACAGGGCGATCGCGCCCTGATAAGTGGGCAACGGCGGCGGGCAGTTCGCGGCTGGTGAAAATTAAGGTGCTGCAGTGCCCGACTGTGCTCATCTGGTGAAAAAAGCGACCATAGGCGTGATGCCGAAGGGTACGGTCATTGTCCCCCGACGCCGCGCTGATGGGCGATAAAACAGTTTCCGCATTGTCAAGCAAAATTAGACAGCGGTGATGGCGCAGGTGGCTGAATAACCGATTGCTGTTTGCATCCAAAGCGTCAGTGGCAAATTCATCAGTGGCAAATTCACTAGAGGGCTCTCTAGAGATCGCTGACGGCACCGCAGCCTGGGGCTTTAGAACGCTGAGAATATCCTGCAAGAGCCTCTCCAAACTCGGCGCATTGAGCAGCGATCGCCAGACTACAGCTTCAAAATTGGTGTGCACTGCCTCGGCCAGCTTCACCATCAGGCTAGTTTTCCCAACCCCGCCCATGCCGACTAGCGCCAGAACTCGGCACTGACGCTTAACAACTTGCTGATGCAGCTCAACTAGCTGTTGCTGCCGGCCAACGAAAAACTCAACCGCAGGAGCATCTCCCCAATCACACACGGGCACATGATTAGACCGATTGTGAGTCGAGGTTGGCAGCGCCGTAGTCTGTTCAACCACGCGCCTGAGAGTCTTTTTAGTTACCCGCTGCTGCAGTCCTTGGCTGAGCTTCTGCCACAGGGCAGCAGCGACATCCCGCACATGCCCCTCAGACAGATAGAGCCCGGTGGCTAAATCGCTGTAGGTTTGCTGCTGCCAGGCTGCGGTTATGATTTCTCTTTCCAGCGGCGATAGGGGCGATTCATTTGCCCGGCTCAGGGCATCATTAAGCCCTGCAAAAACTGAATTGATGTCAGTATGAGTCGATTCAAGCATCACGTTGGCATTCCTGGCGTCGTTTCAGTGAGTTGCCAATGTTGCTGAGCTAGGCGATCGCAGATTTGAGCTTGCCGGTGCTGAAGTTCATCCACGAATGCCGGGTGATGGAGGGCTTGGCGCCATAGAACCAGGGCATCTTCTCCGTCAGGATAGTAACCTCGGCGACGGCCCGCAATTTTGAAATCAAAGCGATTATAGAGGCGAAGCGCGCTCTGATTGCTGGCCCGCACTTCTAGAGTGGCCCGCTCGAGTCCCTGCTGGTGCGCTTTAGAGAGCAAATCCCACAGCAGGAGCTGCCCTAATCCCTGTCTCTGATAGCTGGGGGCAATCCCAATTAAGGTAATATGAGCTTCTTCCAAAATCATCCAAAAGCAGCCAATACCAATTACCCTTTCTGTCCCTTGACGATGTGATTCTGGCGATCGCGGCTCAAAATCGGCCTGACATAGCAGGGTAAAGTCGCTTCTATCACTTTCCATTTCGCGGCGATAGCCTGCTTCTGACCACAGCCCTCCAAAGCATTGCCGATCCAATACCAGTACAGAAGGGAGATGAGCGGGCGTCAGGGGCGATCGCGTCACATATCTCAAGGAAGTGCCTACCTTAATCTAGAAACACGTTCATAAGGTTGTCTTTACCAAAACTCAGAGCTTTAGGGCGTGTCATCAATTAAAACCAAAATGTTTCCGGTATAAGCATTACCGCGCCCGCCCCGCATAACAAACTAAGGGCTGAAACACCTTCCGCATAAAGATTTGACCGCTAAATGATGACAACCCCTAGCCTATTGTCCCAATTTTTTCGCCAGAGTCCAGAGCAAGAAACCGTTAGCGCACATTAGATGCAGATAACAGATTCAATACGGATTCCATAGCGTCTACCAATAGCTACAATCGGCAGATTCGATAATGGTCACCGATGGCTGCGATAGAATGAGCAATGGTTTTCTGATTTCATAGCTTTCTGATTTCATAGCTTTTTGATCTCATAGCTGTTTGATTCCACCACTGTCTTCGTCTATTTCTGGCCTGTCCCATGGTTTCTTCTCCTCCCTCTGCAATATCGTCTTCCAGTAGCCAGCAGTATCTGCCCCAGATTGATCCAAAAACTGACTTAACAGGGACTGAGCAGCCCTCGCCCAACCAGTGGCTCTTGCCGCTCACGGCCCGCGCTAACGACGCCGACCATTTAGAAATTGGCGGATGCGATGTGGTGGAGCTGGTGCAGCGATTTGGTTCGCCGCTGTATGTGCTGGATGAAACTACCTTGCGACTGGCCTGCCAGCAGTATCGCAGCGCCTTTGAGCGCTATTATCCGGGAGAGTCTCTTGTTCTTTACGCCTCCAAAGCATGGAGCTGCCTGGCCGTGTGCGCGCTGGTTGCCAGTGAGGGATTGGGCATTGATGTGGTCTCGGGCGGAGAACTCTATACGGCCTTGCAGGCCGGGGTTAGCAGCGATCGCCTCTATCTCCACGGCAACAATAAATCGGACGTCGAACTTCAGCTCGCCCTCAATGCCCATACCCGCATTGTGGTAGACAACTGGCACGAGCTAGAAACCCTGGCAACGATGGTGGCAGATCGGGCTGAGCCAGTGCCCATTCTGCTGCGCCTGACCCCTGGCATTGAATGCCACACCCATGAATACATCCGCACGGGCCACATTAACAGCAAATTTGGCTTTGACCCCGATCAGCTAGAGGCAGTATTTGAATTTGTGGCCCAGCGGCCTCAGCTAAACTGCCTTGGAGTCCATGCTCATATCGGTTCTCAAATCTTTGAACTCAACCCTCATCAAGACTTAGGCGGAGTAATGGTGCAGTGGTTTCAACGGGCCAAAGCCCACGGACTAACCCTGAGTGAGCTGGATGTCGGCGGCGGTTTGGGGATTCGCTACACCGAATCTGATGATCCGCCGAGCATTGATCGCTGGTGTCAGACGGTCTGCAATGCGGTGGTTGCAGCCTGCAAAGCTCAAGGACTGCCCTTGCCCAAGCTGCTGTGTGAACCGGGGCGATCGCTAATTGGCAGCGCCTGCGTCACAGCTTACACCGTCGGCAGTCAAAAGCAGGTGCCTGATCTGTGCCATTACGTTGCGGTAGATGGCGGCATGTCTGATAACCCTAGGCCGATTACATACCAGTCGGTTTATCGGGCGCTACTGGCCAACCAGCTGTCGGCTCCTCTCAGTGAAACGGTGACCCTAGCCGGTAAGCACTGCGAATCTGGGGATATTGTGATTCAGTCGGCACAGCTTCCTCCTGTAAAAGCGGGAGATGTGGTGGCGATCGCCGCAACCGGTGCCTATAACTACAGCATGGCGTCAAACTATAACCGAGTGCCTCGGCCTGCCGCTGTTTTAGTTAATCAAGGCGATGCCGAAGTGATTCTGCAGCGGGAAACCCATACCGATCTGCTTCGTCAGGATTGTTTACCGGAGCGCCTCAATCCTTTGGACAATGGCCAAGCGTAAACTCTGACGGTTTAGCTCTCTTTAGCGATCGCCAGCCATTGCTGAGACGCCAGATGCCGGGGTATGTCAGCCCGCGGAAAGGTTTGAGCAGGGCTGTCAGTCAGATTGTTCTGATGCCAGCTATCCCAACTGTGCTTGGTACTATAAGCAATTTGACCAACGGTATAAACGCGCGCGGGGCGTGACTCCTGCCTGTAAATCACCCTAGACTGTAGTGGTTAGCACTACCGACTCTTGAAGTGGAACAGGCTTTCCACATCAGTCGCCTCCCGCGAGGCAGCAGTAGCCCACAACGTCTTGTCAGGCCCAGCAAATGGCAAATGGATGGGAGCAATGGATCAGATTTCTCGGTGATTTCTTACTTCCCGTCATCGATATCGCCCTAGTACTTGTCTTGATTTATATGGTGCTGGTGGTGATTGGCGAGCGCCGCACCCTATGGATGGTGAGAGGGCTAATTTTTTTAATTCTGGCGGCTTGGCTCAGCAAAAAGCTCCAGCTTCAGCTGCTTGGCTTTGCCCTCGATAACCTGGTGATTGGTTCAGCAGTGGCGATGGCGTTTATTTTGCAGGCTGAATTTCGACGACTGTTGGAGCAAATTGGTCGCGGAGAGGTTCTGCAACTGTTTCGCCCTGCCAACGACGCCATGCCCAAGCCGGATGGCGTTATTGATGAACTGGTGGATGCGGTAAAAGAACTGTCACAGAACCGAACTGGCGCAATCCTAATTTTGGAGACCAGTCGCCCCATTGACGAGCGCGATTTTTCAGTACCGGGGGTCAAGCTAAATGCAGAACTGTCTCGGGAGTTAATTCAGACTATTTTTCAAACCTCAACCCTGCTCCATGACGGGGCGGTGCTGATTCGGGCTTCTCGCATTGTCTCAGCGGGAGTGATTTTGCCTATCTCTGAGCGGATGGCCTCTCGTCAGTTAGGTACTCGGCACCGAGCTGCGATGGGAATCACAGAGCGAGTCGAAAACTGCTTATGCGTCGTCGTCTCTGAAGAAACCGGATCAATCTCTGTGGCAGAGAAAGGCGCTCTCAATCGTCCGTTGACCAGCAGCAAACTGAAGGATCTGCTGCGATCGCGCTTTTCCCAATCGGCAGAACATGAAGCGGTGGCACCTCAGTTACGCAGTTTGGGACGACAGCTATTGAGGCGATCGCGACGATTAGTGATGCTGCTGCTGGGCCAGGCTGATTCTGCGTCGCGCTCTAGAAAGTAGTGATTGACTATGGCCCTGAGAAAATAGCCTCTTCTAAATCTTTTCGGCTCAGGGAGTACTTAAACACCCGCTGGATATCTTTACCGTCTGCACCCGCATTGATGTAGCGCACCAGCAGTGCATCAATCTCAAACATAATTTCAGCTTGCCATCGAGGATATACAACGCGCCAGCACTCTGGGTCGTGAGCGTCTTGTTCACAGCCTTGGCTGGTAAGCCACTGTTCGATTTCAGGCAGCGGATGATTGTACAGCGGGGTATCAGCAGAAGGTAGGGGCATAAAATCAACTCAAGGGTTTTAAGAGAAAGTCTAAAGAAGTTTAATGGACGCATCGAATCAGCGATTTAGTGACCTGTCAAATCAAAGATCGCTTTCTGAAATGCCAAACGGCTCTACTAAAATCTGAGACTGAGGGGCGTTTGGGGCAATCCCAGTAATGGATTCGGTAATAGATAAGGTATGGGCGGCTAAATCTGGTGGTACCAGGGGTCTCGCTGCGACTTCGCCGTGGATTATGCTAACAGTAATTACCAACAGCAAACAGGCGACAAACGTGACGCCTAAAATAAATAGCGCAAACAGTTCACCTGGAGACAAAGGCCGATCGGTCGGGTCGAGATAGGAGGATGAACGCTGATTGCCGCCGGACGATGGATGGGTCGATCCAGGCTGATTTAAACTGGGTCGGGGCTGCATCACGGCAATGGGCGAGTATCCGATTTTAAGGTCGTAGGCCAGGCGACGTTCAGGGTTGCTAAGGGTAGCGTAAGCTTCGTTAAGCTGCTGGAAACGCTCAGTGGCGATTGCAGCGGGCAGGGTTGTGGTGTCGGGATGATATCGCTTGCTCAGCTCCCAATAGGCCCGTCGAATAGCCTGCACCGATGCTCCCGGCTTTAGGCCGAGCAGAGTGTAATACTTGTCTACAAGTTGGCCCATAGGCTGGAAAGAAGACTCTATCACTCAACTGCTATCTCTACGCAGATCCTAAAGTTACGGCTGCTCCGTGAGGCTCACTGCGGGTTAATCGAATTTGCGCCAGGGTAAACACCACCGGTACCACCCGGCCATGGTTAGTTGCGATCGCCCGCCACCCCAAGTCGGTAAAGAACCAGGCCCACAGGGCTGGCCCTAGCACAGCAAACGCCCCTCGAACCACGCCGTAGCGGGCTGCATTGAGCGCCATCCCCCGCGATGCCATCTGCAGTGCAACCCGCTGCTGCAAGTGGCCCGCTGCGGTAGCGCCGCTCCTTAGGGTCTGCTGAGCCATCTGGTAGCGGACGACATGCAGGGCAAACTGGCGAGAGATTTGAGTCAGCAGCCAGGGGCGAACTACTGCGCTAAGGGTTAACGCGCCGCTGCCTTTCAGCAAAAGCTGCATCGGATTTTGCTGCAGAGCTGTAGGTAGCTGTTGAAACTGAGGTGCGGCTGCGATCGCAGCTTGAACATGGTGCTGCAAAACCGTTTTTTCAGCTTTGGGTAATCGCTTCCAGGCTTGCTCTAGCAAATGCAAAAAGACTTCCGCTTCCAAATCATCGGTTGCCATCTCCGTCTTATAAGGAACTTTGAACTGGTGGCAAAGCTGGAGCAGGGTGTCGCGATAGGAAAAGCGATCGCTGCGACGGCGCAAAACCGTAAATCCATCGGCGGCTAAGAACCGAAACCGCGCTTCAATCGATTCAATTTGACAGTGTCGGCTTAAACTTTTGACTTGAATAGGGTGGGGCGTATAAAAGTAGTCCAGGGGATTAAACTTGGGCTGAAATAAAATGTCGGCAACGGCCTGAAGCTCTTCATCCGTGGCGAGTTCAAGGGCTGTTCTAAGTTCATCCACAAGCGTTCTCCTCGACATCAGCAGCGTGACCAGCGCAAATAGTCAAAAGCTGTTTTTATTCTACACATAGCGGCCAAATGACGTCGGAGCTGACGCCGGAGCCCAAAACGCTGTGGGCCTGCACAGTTGGCTGGCACCGTTAAAGACTATCGCTTTGGTCAGATTGCGCGCTCCACCCAGTGTCGCTTGAGTCGCTGGCGCAGAAGCAATCTGACTCGCAGCCTTGTCCTGATTGTCCCTTCGACTGCTATGTGGCTTGATGTACGTATCGCTTAACGTCGCGGAAGCAGCCAGTTTACGAAATCACTACGGGAGGACGGCGCTTTGAGGACAACGATTTGGGATGTGGCAGTTGTCGGCGCAGGGATGGCCGGATTGGTCTGCGGGCGATCGCTTCAGGCTGCTGGCTATCGCGTATTGGTGCTGGAGAAATCTAAGGGGTTTGGCGGGCGCATAGCCACTCGCCGCCTACACGACACCCGCGCTGACCACGGCACCCCCTATCTGACAACTGAGGATAGCTTGGCAGATTTGATTGACACCCTAACCGAACAGGGCTGCCTGCACCCCTGGCCTCGCCAACATTACCGGCTCTCAGCCACAGGAGAACTGACGATAGCGCCTGCGCCTAAAGTCGCGATCGCTCCATCAGGCATCAACAGCGTCGGTAAATTCTTGGCAGAGGGCTTGACGGTTTACCGTCAGCAGCGAGTGGTTGCCCTAGCGCCAACCGAGCATCAAACTTGGCAACTTAGCTGTGATGGCCCTCAGTCTGCTGAGTTACTGGGCGATCAGTCACTAGAGCTAGAAGCCCGCGCGGTTATTTTGGCGATTCCCGCGCCCCAGGCGCTGCCCCTAATCCACACCGTATCGCCTGCGTCTGCCGCGTTAGATCATCTGGCCGCCGCCCTAGACACGGTTGTATACGATCCCTGTTTAACGGTGATGGCGGGCTACGGCGATCGCCCCGCGCCTCCCGGTAAAAATCCTGATGAAAATATAGATGGCGGCTGGACCATTGAAAGTATCGAGCATCCTGTACTGCGGTGGATCGGGTTAGACAGCAGCAAGCGAACCGTATCAGCATCTGGCGCGGCTGGGCCATCAGTTGTTGTAATTCACAGCAGCCCGGCCTTCGCGGCACAAAACTTTGACGCACCCAATTTGCACTTAATTGGGGCAGAACTCGTCAGCGCCGCTGCTGAGAGTGTTCCCGCTCTGGCTAACCCGGATTGGGCGCAAGTTCATCGCTGGCGCTACGCCTTTGCTCAGCAACCCTACACTCATACTCGGCCCTACCTTATATCTACTGAGCCGCTGCCGCTGTTCTGCTGCGGCGACTGGTGCCAAGGTGCAACCGTGGGAGCAGCGCTACAGTCCGGCCTGGCAACGGCAGACGCTTTTAAGCGCCACATTAATATCAGCAATAGACAGTAGCATCCAAAAAATTGTCCCCCCCACTTACTGGTGGAGAGGACAACCCATTTACTCAACCATCAACGCACCGGACAAAGTGCTGGGCGATCTAGGAACGAGTGCCCTGATTGGAAGACTCCCGATTGTTATCGTCATCCTGGTTGTCGTTATCGTTTGAATCACGCTCTTCTGAGACCTGATTGCGCCGCCTAAAAAAGCGACCTGAGTTGGAGCGCTTGCGAAACTTGCGTGCGTACGCCTGATTTCTGAGTGCCTTCTCTTTCTTTGGATTACGGCGTTTAGCCATGCTTTACCTCTTGCAACATGGACACAGCAAAAACATAAACACAGCAAAAGCCAGTCGCGCCCCAGTGCGGGATCTGGATGCTCTCACAAATCACAAAGGCGGTTTGTTCCTGCTGTATGCCCGGGGACTTAGCCTAGCACAATTCTAGGATGGGTTTTGGCAGGTATACCTAATGCTCTGATTTTTTCCGGTTGTTTTGGGGGAGGTTGAGTTGTGGGTCGCTGACGTGCGCCGACGAAGGTGGGGGGGTGTGTCGCAACTGTTTCTGCGCCCAGCGGATTGCCTCGGCTGCTGTTTGCAGGTGTCCTTCCGCTTGGGCAAGTTGAATAGCCTCGATTAGTTCACCAATGTGCGGCCCGGGTCTGAGGCTCAAGCTTTTCATTAAATCTCGCCCAGAGACTAGGGGCCGGGGATAGGCAACTGGATCATTAGGGCTTAGGTAGTGCTGCAGCAATGGCTGAATCACCTGAGTTGGCGTGCCATTAGAGAACGCCAGGAGGGCTAACCCTGCAAAACTGACGCCGACATCCTGAAACAGTCTGTAGCGATCGCGAATGGTTAGTTCACCAGCGAGCTTATTGGGCCTACAAGTTGCCCGATCCGCTAATAATGCTGCGCCTCTAAGAATCGCTAGAACTGCCTGCTGCTCAGCGCGACTGTATTTAAGTCGGGTTAGGGTCGCCTCTGCCCGGTCTAAATCAGAGGAGAGCAACTGGCTGAGCTTGGTGGCCTTAATCCAGCTGCGGTGCATACCCGGAATCGTTTGCTCTTTGACCCAGCCCTTTAGTCGCTGGGCAAAGCCTGGATGAGTTTGTTTAAGCTTGGCATAGCCCTGATCGATCGCTGTCAGCTCGGCTAGGGCTGCAGGGGTCACATCGGGCAGCCAATCCGCCAGCAAGCCATCGCGCCAGCAGGTTTTGATCAAGGGCGTTCCATCAGCGGTGCTGAGCAGGGCATCTAGCTCGCCCCGAACTCGCTCGGCGGCCATATGGGCCAGTAGGGAACTGAGCTGACTAATCGCAGATTGAGTCTCAGATTCCACAGTGAAGCCCAACTGAGCCGCCTGACGGTAGGCCCGCAGCAAACGCAGGGGATCTTGACGCAGATTTTCGATGGAGATCATTCGAAGCTGACGCTGGATCAGATCTTGGTAACCCTTGAGGGGATCCAGCAGGGTTTCGCTGTGGGGATGGTAGGCGATCGCATTGACGGTAAAATCGCGGCGATGCAAATCAGCTTCTAGGCTATTGCCCACCTGCTGGGCAAAATCAAGCGTTGCCTGCTCAAATACTACTCTGGCGATCCGATGCTTCGCGTCCAGCACCACAAAGCCGGCATGATAATACTGAGCGATGTGTCGGGCCGTTTCGATGGCGTCTGCAGCTAAAACAAAATCTAAATCGAGATAGTCTGCTCGACGGTTTAACAGGGCATCGCGAACGCTGCCTCCAACTAAGTAAGCTGAGTCAGGCAAAAAATTAAGATCGAACGGCCAAGTCTGGGGGGACAGCACCGAAGCAACCTGAGGAGCATGGTCTAGCAATTGCAAGAGGCCAGTAGAGAATTCACTAAGTAATAAAAGTTTTGGGGACGCGGCTTTTCATTTTGCAACATCTATTGCCCTTAATCAAAACTCATTCCCACGAATTACGCTAATGTAGCTGTAAGGAGAGAGGATTATCTTTCTAGTATCACCTAGTTCAACGGTGTTGGTGAATACCGCTGATAATCTTGCTGTCAAGCATATAGGTTGTTTTGCCATGTGCATTTGTGTGAATTGCCACTATGTTGATCGCTGCACAACCTACCACGAGGTGGAAGCGCAACATCTCCAGCCTCATCTGACGGAATCCCCAGATTTTGAGCCGATTAGTCCGACCATCAACGCCAATATCATGCCGCCAAAGATACGGATTGAAGGCGATCGCATTATTCAAGAAGAAGAATTTGGCTTTGAATACGATGTGGTGGGCTGTGAAAGCTTTAGAAAAGAAGCAGGTAAATGGGCCAAACTCCGCCCCGGTGAGCTGATCCCGACGTAGGGGGTTGTTACCGTTAGATAATGAAATGCTTCCTTAGCAGCATTTTCAGCCTCTGATTAATTTTGATGGGCGGGCATTGTCGCTTATCTCTCAAGGCTTTTGCGACCCACTGATGACGCGCCAGGCCATGACCCTATGCCTCAACCCACAGTGCCCCAATCCCCAGAATCCCAATCCTCAAGCCTCTAATTCTCAAGGCTCAAAGCTTGGTTTGACCTGCACAGCCTGCGGACGATCGCTGCTGGTGGGCGATCGCTACCGGCCCATTGAACTATTGGGAGAAGGTGGGTTTGGCCGCACGTTTCGGGCTTGGGATACAGTGCCAGGGGGCGTCGGAGACTGCGTGATCAAGCAGATTTTGCCGCGAGCTGCGATCGCGGGTGACCCAGCCCAGCAATCAGCCTTCAAAGTCCGGTTTGATCAGGAAGTTGCTCAACTGCGCCAACTGGGTCGCCATCCGCAGATTCCTCAGCTCTATGGGGCTGGCAGCAGTGCCACCGGATATTTTCTGGTGCAGCAGTGGATTCCAGGCCAAACTTTGGCTCAGACTGTGGCGAGTTGCGGCCCGCTCAATGAGGCGGAACTGCGGGACTTTTTGCTGCAAATACTGCCCGTGCTGCAGATGATTCACGCCGCCCAGGTTATTCATCGAGACCTCAAACCCGCCAACCTGATTCAGCACTCGGCAGACAGACGCTATGTGCTGGTAGATTTTGGTGCGTCTCGGCTGGTCTCACAGAAAGCGCTGCAGCAGACCGGCACCGTAATTGGCAGCCCCGGCTATGTTGCACCGGAGCAGGCTGTGGGCAAAGCGGTCTTTGCCAGTGACTTATACAGCTTAGGGGTCACCTGCATCTATGCGCTGACGGGCGAGCATCCCTTTGATTTATATGCCGTTGGTGAAGACCGCTGGGTGTGGCAGCCGTATGCCCAATCGCCTGTTAGCCCCCAACTGGCCCAGATTATCAATCGCCTGATGGAGCGCTCCCTCGATCGCCGCTATACCAACGCCGAACAGGTTTTAATCGATTTGCGATCGCCCCTAGCCTCGATTTCAAACCGCCAACCTGCCGCAGATCAAGGTGACTTAAAGGGGTCCAATCCATCTCAGCTCAATCCGTCTAAAGGGGCCAAAATCGACTTATCCCCATCTCGGCTCAACCGCCTCAAAGCCAATCTTCTAAAGCAGATTCCGTTTCGTCAAAACCTGTCTAAAGCTTCTTCTAAAGCTTTTAGGGCTCAATCTTCACTAACGCAGTCTCCCAGCTTCCAACCCAGTATTGGCTCTCAACTCAACGTTACCCGTGGCTTGACGTTGGCCCAACCCGATGGCGCTGCTGTCACTGCGCTAGCGGTCAGTCCCGACGGTAAGGCGATCGCGACCGGCAGCGCAGACGGCAGCGTCTGTCTATGGGACTGGCGAGGGGGCGATCGCCTCCACTGTTTTCGCAAACGGCTGGGGCTGGGCACTGGGCATCGAGATCAAGTCACCCAGGTGGGTTTTAGCCCTGATGGGCGCACGCTGCACAGCAGTAGCTTAGATGGCACAATCTGGTTCTGGGACCTAAGCCAATACAGTCCTATCTATAAGCTCAGCAGCGGCTGGGGCATTACCGCGATCGCCCTCTCGCCAACAGCGCGCTCAACCGACTACCCCCTGGAGCAGAGCCAACTGATCAGCGGCGGCAGCGACGGCAAAATCACCCTCTGGAACTTGAGCCAAAGGCAGCCTAAAGCGGTTTTAGTGCAGCACCAAGACGGCATTTATAACCTAGCGGTAAGTCCATCGGGCGATCGCCTCCTCACTAGCAGCAAAGATGGCACCGTTCGTCTATGGCAATTGCCCAACGGTCGGCTTTTGCAAACTCTGCCGTTGAATAAGGCGCTGGGCCAGGTGGATAACCGAGTGGATAACCGGGTAGATAATCAATTCTTCAATCAGCCAGAACGCGTGGCGCGGCTGCTGTGGCAGGATGCCCGCTGGATTGGCGGCACCGTGGAGGGCTCCCTCGTGGTTGGCGCTGCTGCGCCTTTGGCGATTCAACAGGTCAGCCAAGCGCATCGTGACGGAATATCTGCGATCGCCCTTAGCCCAGATCGGCGTTTGCTGGCAACGGGCAGCGCCGACGGTACGCTAAATCTCTGGCATTGGCCAACCGTTACCGCGCAGCACCAGCTAAGCCACGGCTGGAGTCTTAGCGCGATCGCGTTTACCCCCGATGGCCAACATCTCATCAGCGGCAGTCGCGACGGCACCATTGAGGTTTGGCAAATCCAGTTCTCTGTCACCAATTTGCCATAGACGGTAGATCTCGCCCGTAAGTGCCGCTATGGTGGCTATAGCAACCCGCCGAAAGGTTTGGATGGGTGCAGTCAGATTGCCTCTATATCAATCACGCCAGCGATACCAGGTGCGGTAAACAATCTGACTGAAGCTGTGCTGTATGCCATTTCATTTTATAAGCTGCCGATGCCTATTCAGCGTTTGCCCGAAACTACTGCCTATGTCCGTATTACGCATCAGTCCTGGCAAAGCGGCAATTTAGAAGGCGATGTCCGCGCTAACGACTATGAATGGCACTTCCAGTGGCGCTTCCGTCAGGGGCACCTCAAAATCGAACCTTCTTTAGGGCGGGCCTTGATTCAAGAACCTCTGGGGCGCTTTTTAGAGCGGTTCGATTACCAGCTTGAACCCGGCGGCGACTATTCATTTACAATTCGCGCCCAGCTTTAGATCCAACCATAGAGAACCAGTCCTGGACTCTCAGCCTCAGCCTAAAATCCCTCAGAAATATGCCCATCATTCAGGCTGCTAAGAAGACTTATCTGCCTTAGTTTTGAATTTTGTAGCGCTGTGCTCTTCTCGCAGAGTATTTTGAATTCCGCGTAGCAGTACTAATCCTTCACTAGCTGATTTAGGTATCGCTCAATCAAAATAATCGCAACGATATCGTCAATCGGACAGGGCGGGGTGCGCATCCCTCTGGGTAGCATACGCTGTAAGCCCTTGGGAGGATGGAGCTGCCAGTAGCGATCGCGGGCTTCTAGGCTGCTATAGCGTTCGTCTACCAAAATCACTCGGGGCGTGTTGGGGAGCTTATTGATTTGCTGCTGCCACTGCTGGGAGGTGGTTTGGTCGCCCATCACCATCATGGAAATGGGAAATTTTTTACACAGGGTCTGTAGCTGCTCTATCACCTCTTCTGAGCTAATCACGGCTCGGTGATACAAACTGCGATCGACCCCCATAATCGCCAAGCCGCACTTATCTCGTCCGGGGTCGAACCCTAGAATTGCAGGCTGCTGCAGCGATTTAACTGCGAATGACGTCACAAGCGCTCCAGTTATGCGTAATGCCCGAATAGGCTGGCGACAAAACACCTATGGGTTAGCCTAGCGTATTTCTACTCAATCCCCGAATTGGCCTTTAATTGGCCTCGAATGGGTCAGTCTTTTCGGACGCAGTAAGATTTTCAAAAAAATTACGCCGACTTTGAAATTTTCTGTTAGAACTACAGTTCAAATGCTATGGTAGTTGGTACATTTGTATGCCGCTTATTGGCACCGTGGAGCCTCAGCTAGCCCGTGCACGTTAAAAGCGTCGAACTCTCCCACTTTAAGTCTTTCGGGGGCACCACCCGGATACCGCTGTTGCCAGGCTTTACCGTTATTTCTGGCCCCAACGGTTCCGGCAAATCAAACATTCTAGACGCGCTGCTGTTTTGCCTAGGGCTGTCTAGCTCTAAGGGCATGCGGGCCGAGCGTTTACCGGATTTGGTTAACCAGAATCAGGCCGGTCGCCGCTCCACGGTTGAAGCTAGCGTCACCGCCGTTTTTGATATCAGCGATGTAGCCGAAGCGCTAATGCAGCCCGAAGCAGAGGATGATCTGCCGCTGGCTTATGGTGAAGCAGATAGCGATCGCGTCCCTGAATCTTTAAATGGGAATGGGCAAAACGGGAATGGGCAAAACGGGAATGGGCAAAACGGGAATGGGCAAAACGGGAATGGGCAAAACGGGCACGACACCGCAGGTAACATTGTCCCCTTACCAAAGGAATGGAGCGTAACCCGGCGGCTGCGAGTCACGGCCCAAGGCACTTACACCTCTAACTACTACATTGACGGTGAAGCCTGCACGTTGGGAGATTTGCACGAGCAGCTTCAGCGGTTTCGGATTTATCCCGAAGGCTACAACGTGGTGCTTCAGGGCGATGTCACCAGCATTATTTCCATGAACCCCAGGGAGCGGCGAGAAATCATTGACGAACTGGCCGGGGTTGCTGCCTTCGATCGCAAAATTGATCAGGCCAAACAAAAGCTAGATGCGGTCAAAGAGCGGGAAGAGCGCTTTCGCATTGTGGAGCGGGAGCTGGTCGCCCAGCTTGAAAAACTGGCTCAGGACAGACAAAAGGCCGAAAAATATCAAAAGCTCAAAGCCAAACTGCAAGCGCAGACCGTTTGGGAAACCGTGCTGGCGTGGCAAGAGCAGCAGCAGCTTGTACAGCGGTTGATCAGTCAGATTGAAGCAGGGGATCGCAAAGCCGCTGACTTTACCCATCAAATTGAAGCCCTCAGCCAGACGATTCAGCAAGCCACCGCTGAGCTAGAGACGCTTAACGCCAAGGTGAAAGCGCTGGGGGAAGATGATCATTTGGCACTTCAAGCTCAGCTAGCGACCCAAGAGGCAGAGCTACGCCAGCTTCAGCGTCAGGGGCACGAGTTGACCAGTGCCAACCAGGCTCTGGCAGAGCAGCTTCAGCAGAGCCAGCAGGATTTGCAAACTCACAGCCAGGAACTGTCTCAGGTTAATCAGCAGCTTGCTCAGCTCGAAGGCCAGGAACTAACCGCCTTAGAAGCCGCCTGCCGAGATGCTCAGCAAGCCTTAGAGCAGAGTCGAGAGGCCGCCAGCGCGATCGCTGATGCCTCCCAGAGCTGGATAAAAGCTCAAACTGATTTGCGCCACGAGATTGAAACCCTGCGTCAGAGCCTCGATCCGCAGCGCAGTGAACAGGTGCGACTGCAGGAGCGGGTGGCCCAACTCGAACATCAGATTCATCAGCAAACAGAGGCTCTGGCGGCGATCGCCGCTGAAATGCCCGACACGGGCCCAGCCTTTTCCGCCACCGGCCTGGAAGCGGCCCAGCAGCAGGTTCAATCCCTAGCCGCCGCGCTAGCTCAAACCGAAGCCGAGCTAAAAGTCCAGCAAGAGACGCAAACCCGGCTGATCCGCGAGCAGCGGGACAAGCAGCGCCAGCTCGACAAACTGGAGGCTCAGGCCCAAGCCATACAGGAAAGCCAGGGGACCCAGGCCACTAAAGTGCTGCTAGAGGCTAAGCTGCCCGGTATTTGCGGCCTGGTGGCCGAGCTGGGCAAGGTCGATCCGCGCTACCAGCTGGCCCTGGAAATTGCGGCTGGGGGACGGCTGGGCTATCTGGTGGTCGAAGATGATCAGGTGGCGGCAACGGGCATTCAACTGCTCAAAAAGCGGCGGGCGGGGCGAGCTTCCTTTTTGCCGCTCAACGCCATTCGAGCGCCTCGGTTCAAGCCTGTAGACGCCTGGAAGCGGCCCGATGGCTTTGTAGACTACGCCGTCAACTTGATTGACTGTGAACCGGCCTATGAAACCGTCTTTGCCTATGTCTTTGGCGGCACTGTGGTATTTGAGACACTGGCTGCAGCTCGCCGCAACCTGGGCCAGTTTCGCATGGTGACCCTAGACGGCGAAATTTTGGAAACCAGCGGGGCCATGACCGGCGGCAGCCTATCCAACCGCCAAGGGCGGCTGCACTTTGGCACCGTGGAGCCTGGTGAATCAGAAGAGGCGATCGCCCTGGGGCAGCGGTTAGCCGAAATCGACCAAATTTTGACCCGCTGCAACCGTACCATTGCTGGTCTAAGTGAAACGGTGCAGACTCAAGGCGAAGCCCTCATTGAGGCCCGTCAAGGTCACCGAGAACTGCAACTGCACAGCCAGCAGTTTGAAACCCAGCTTCAACAGCAGCTCAAACGTCAAACTCAAATTGAGCAGCAGCGTCAGCAGTACCAAAGCGAACTCACCACTGCCCTGGCTCGTCTGCAAACTCTGGCCCAAACCCTGCCGGATTTGGATACTCAGCTTGCCGAGCAGCAAGCCGCCCTCGCCGATTTAGAGCAGTCCCAAACCCACAGCGAATGGCAGCAGGCCCAGGTCAAAATTCGCGCCCTCGAAGCACAGCTAAGCGATCGCCAGCAGGCATTACAGAGCGCCCAGCAGCGGCTGCAAACCCTGGAAAATCAACGGCAGCGACTGCAAGAAAAAATTCAGCAGGGGCAAACCCAGCTGGAATCTGGTCGCCACACCCAGCAGCAGCAGCTCAACCAGCAAAGTGAGCTGCGCCAGCAGCAGAGTGGTTTAAATCAAAATATTGCTCACACCCAGGGCGCGATCGCTGAACTCGATCAAACCCTGGCCGCCGAGAAAAATAATCGCAATCGGGCTGAGCGAGAGCTTAAGCAGCACCAGGCCAATCTACAGCAGCTGGAGTGGGAGCGGCAAAAGCTACAGGAGACCCAGGGCGATCGCCGGCAGCAGCAGGCCGAGTTGACGGCTCAACTCACTGCTCAACGGGCCGAACTGCCTGACCCGCTCCCAGATATTCCAGCCGAGACTACCTTAGAAAAGCTGCGTCAAAGTCTGCGATCGCTTCAGCGCCGTTTAGAAGCGATGGAACCCGTCAATATGCTGGCCCTCGAAGAATATCAGCGCACTGAGGAGCGACTTAAAGAGCTAACCGAAAAGCTCGAAACCTTAGATGAAGAGCGCAACGAGCTACTGCTGCGCATCGAAAATTTCACCACCCTGCGCTGCCAAGCCTTCAAAGAAGCCTTTGACGCCGTCAACGAAAACTTTAAATCTATCTTTGCCACCCTCTCCGACGGCGATGGCCATTTGCAGCTTGACGATCCCCAAGATCCCTTTAACGGCGGCCTAAATCTGGTGGCCCACCCGAAAGGCAAACCCGTCCGCCGGCTGGCCTCAATGTCTGGAGGCGAGAAGTCTTTAACTGCCCTAAGTTTTATCTTTGCGCTCCAGCGCTACCGCCCCTCTCCCTTCTATGCCTTTGACGAAGTAGACATGTTTTTAGACGGGGCAAACGTAGAACGATTGGCTAAGATGATCAAACACCAGGCGCAGCAGGCTCAATTTATGGTGGTCAGTCTGCGGCGACCGATGATTGAGTCGGCCCAGCGCACTATCGGCGTTACTCAAGCCAGAGGCGCATACACCCAGGTATTGGGCATCGATTTACAGGCCAGCGCTTCTGTTTAGCCCAGAAATTCAAGTTATGACTGCTACCCCAGTTAATCATTTTCGTCGTTCCGATTTGCTGGGTCTCCCTGTGAGAACTCGCACAGAAACAGAACGGTTGGGCATCGTCAATCAAATATGGGTTGATCTAAATCGCTCCACAGTCGTCGCTCTCGAATTACGGCAAGCTCATTTCGCTGAGTTGATTGCGGCCCTTCAGCGGTTCATTCGGTTCAATGGCATTCAAGATATAAGCGACGTATTTTGGGTTGATGAAAGCAGCATTATTGAAGATGCCATCAACCTTGAGGACTGTAGCCGTTTGATTCGATCCGAAGTTTTGACTGAATCTGCAAAAGTATTGGGCAGAGTGCGTGATTTTGAATTCGAGCCAATGTCCGGCAAAGTTAGCGCTCTGATCACTGACTCACTGGGGTTGCCGCAAATTCCTAGTCAGGCAGTGAATACTTATCAAATATTTGACGGAATTGTTAGCAGCGGGCGCGATCGCCTGATTGTCTTTGAGGGCGCTGAGGAAAGGCTGGTGCAGTTGAGCGTTGGAATTTTGGGACGGCTAAGTATCGGTTGTCTGCCCTGGGAACGAAACGAGATCAAGAACTATATCATTCGTATATCTGCTGCCGATGAGGAAAAATGATCCTCTGCCTATCAACAACGTTTAGTTCTGTTAAAATTCGCAAATCTAGGTAAGATGAGATCTTAGCTAGACGTAATTTACCGCTATATTTCGGCTCCCTGTCGAAATTCCTCCCCTAATATGACCTTCGACCAAACCACTCGCCTCCGTTCAGACTTACTGGGTACTCCTGTGATTACTCGTTCTGGCGCAAAGCGTTTGGGGGTAGTCAGCCAGATGTGGGTAGATGTGGATCGCGGTGAAGTGGTTGCTCTGGGGCTGCGGGAAAATATCCTCTCCGGGGTGGTATCTGCCGAGCAGCAGATTATGCTTCTAAGCAGCATTCGCGAGGTGGGCGATGTCATTTTGGTAGACGACGACAACGCCATCGAAGACGATGTCAATGTTGATATTTACAGCAATCTAATCAGCTGCGAAGTGGTAACCGAATCCGGCGAGATGCTGGGAAAAGTACGCGGGTTCAAATTTGACGTTATCTCTGGCAAGGTTGAATCGTTAGTGATTGCCTCCTTGGGCCTGCCGCAAATCCCCGATCAGGTGGTGAGCACCTATGAGCTACCTATTGACGAAATTGTCAGCAGCGGCCCCGATCGCTTGATTGTGTTTGAAGGGGCTGAAGAAAAACTGGTGCAGCTAACGGTTGGCGTTTTGGAGCGGCTGGGCATTGGCAGTCCGCCCTGGGAGCGCGACGAGATGGACAACTACATTATGCCGGTATCCACCTCTAACCAGCTGCCCTCAGGGTTGGAGCAGCCGGTGCAAGAGCCTTTGCGCGATCGCGCCCCCCAGCAGCGCCAGCCTATTCAAGAGCGCTGGAGCGACGATGACTGGGGCGAGCCCGAACCTATCCCCATTGCTGAACCTATGCCCCAGCAGCAGCGAGCTGAACTGGCCTACCCTGAAGAGGAAGACAATTGGGGCGGGGCTCCTAGTCAACCTGCTTATGCTGACTATGCCAGAGACGATAGCACCAGCCCAGCCGCGGATGATCCCTGGAGCGACGATGAAGCGCCTAAGCCTTACCAAGCGCCTCCGGTGAATATTCCTCAGAAGAAAAAAGTCACCGAGTACGAAGAAGAGCTGGATTATTGATCTGAAAATTGCTCTCTTAACCTACGCTACAAAGCCTCGCGGCAGCGTGGTGCATACCTTAGAACTGGCGATCGCCCTTACCCGGCTCAACCATCAGGTCTGTATCTTTGCCCTAGATAAAGATGAGCAAGGATTTGAGCAAAAGCTACCCTGCGCCGTCGGTCTGATTCCCGCTGATGCTGCTCCGCGTGAAATCAATCAGCTGATCTATCAACGGATTCAAGAATTTGTCTTATTTCTGTCGGCTCAGTCCTTAGGGTTTGATATTTACCACGCCCAAGACTGCATCGGAGCCAATGCTCTACTTGAGCTGCGGCAGCAGGGTAAAATTTCCCATTTCGTCCGTACGGTTCATCATATAGAAAATTACCCTAGCCCTTATTTACAGCAGTGCCAGGATAAGTCCATCCGGTACCCCGATTTATGTCTATGCGTAAGCGATCGCTGGCAGCAGTCCCTAAAAAATGACTACGGCATACACGCCCCCCGCGTCTTTAACGGCGTAAATTTAGAGCGGTTTTCGGCCCAGCCGTGCAGTGGCGACGCAGACTTAAAGGGGCGCTATGGGCTGACCGGAACGCCGATTTTTTTAACCGTGGGCGGCATTGAACCCCGCAAGAATTCCATTTGTCTATTAAAAGCCTTTGCTCAAGTGCGGCTGCAGTATCCCCACGCGCAGTTGGCGATCGCGGGCGGCGCGACTCTGTTTGACTATCAGCCATACCGCGATCGCTTTTTTGAAGTTGCCCAAGCGCTAGATATACGTGTCGGCCAGTCTCTGGTGCTCCCTGGCATTATTCCCTTTGCCGATTTACCCGCTCTCTATCGCTGCGCCGATGTATTTTGTTTTCCCTCGGTGAAAGAAGGATGGGGATTGGTGGTGCTAGAAGCGATCGCCTCTGGTTTGCCCATTGTGCTCTCAAAACAGCCGCCCTTTACCGAATTTCTTGCTTCCGATCAGGCTCACTGGGTCAACCCTGAGCGCCCCGATGCGATCGCGCAGGGTATGATTCAGGCGGTAAAAGCGCCGTTAATCCTAGACGCGGCAAAACGCGACAGTTTGCTCTCGACCTACAGTTGGCAGCGATCGGCCCAGGGCCACCTCGAACGGTACCGGCAGTTGATAACGGCGCACCAGTAGGGAGTGACCTCTCTTCTCGGTAGCAGTCAATCAAGTGCTCACATCAACTCTTAAAAGACAAAGACTTTTGAACCCCCGCCACCATCTTCCATAACCCTTGAACCAGCGGAGGAGCGCTCGCATCGATTTGCTTATCTATTCTGTGCTCATCCTCTGTGCGATTAAACTTCCAGTAGCTGCTGATATACATGTTTTCTGGCTCGATATTGCGAGATTCGTTCATGTATTGCCTAATTTTTTTCATGCTTTGAAATTCGCAGGCGACCCAAATATAAGGATTCCCGTCTTTCCAAGGCAAAGATTTGATTGCATTGAGCAGGGCCTCTGGCTTTTTGCCGGGTTCACTATTAATAACCCACTTCACAACGACTCCAACAGGCACCTTAAGAGACTGCTGGTCTTCTTCACTGGGAATTTCGATTACAGCATAGCCTTGGGCATCGGCGGGCAGTTGCTCCAAATTACAGCAAAGTGCGGGCAGCCCTGACATATCGCTTGCCAGCAAAAACCAATCAGATTGATTGTTGACGAGCTTTGTCGGGCCGGGACCACCCATCAGTATTTTGTCGCCAGGCTGGGTTGATGCAGCCCATCTGGCTGCCGGACCGCTCTTATCACCATGCAGGGAAAACTCAATACCTAGCTCGTTATTTGCTTTGTCAAATGAACGAACGGTATAGGTCCGTCTTAAATACTTTTCTTGGGTTTGCGCCTTGTCGCTTAAGGCTCGACCCTCGTTAGAAAAGAGCAGCTTTACGTAACCACTTTCGTAATTTTCGGGGAAATTGGCTAAGTCGTCTCCGGTAAAAACGACTCTCTGCATGTGGGGAGTAACTTTTGCAGATTCTTTTACGACTAAGGTTCGATAGTTTGCTTCAGGCATATGCAGCGCTAGGTGGAAAGCTATATTGCTTATTTTATCGCCTTTTCTTGCAGTTGAGAAGTATTCTCAATTACCCAGCGATCGCGATCTCTCTACGGCTAGCCTTTCAAATCTAAACGGGCTTGCCCCATACTCCATCTATTTCTTCAATGCAATATTGGGCGGTATTGGGCAAATTAACAAGCCCTCTAGTTTAAATCTGGCGAAGAACTGGGGGGATCGTCTTTTTTGTCGTCGGTATTGGGGATCTCATCCTCAACAGGCGGAGCCGCATCTTCCTCAAACACGGCGTGGAGCTCGCCCAAAGACTGCTTAAACTCCCGGGCTGCGTCCCGACGAATTTGTTTGGGATCGGTGTGCTTCATGGAAAATGCTATCCTGCGCTCGACAAACGTATTTGACTCAAACGGGCTTTGCTCGGTAAATAATGGCCTTAAGTTTAGCGAAAACAGCGATCGCCACCACCCCAATCATGCGTTATGGTCCTCTGGCTGAGCGTGGGCTGAGCGTTTAATGCAGAAGCCGCATCGCTTCCCCCCTCCGATATATCGCGATGATAAAAGGCTATGTCGGAACTGATGCAACAACTGTGAGATTTGATGTTGTCTTCTGGGCATCCACTGGTGACAATGAAGCATGGTCTGTTAGACAAGGATGACGTGGGTTAGGATGCTATGCCTAGGGGATATCAGTTGGCTTAGAGCGGCTTTCAATCCGGTCAGGTGCGAGGAGTGTCCGCCCTTAGTTGATCGGCTGTCCTTAGCTTAGAAAGGCAATGCCATAGCTGAACTTTAGCAGGACGGAAAATGTCAACTCTTTTGAATGCGCCGTGGAATGTGAGTAGTTTGCCCAAATTCAGGAGAATCCTCACAAACGGCTATTTCTAAAATGCCCGGTCATACCAAGAATTAGCGTTGCTTTAGGAGAATCAAGTGAGTCAAGGGTTTGATTACGATTTAATTATTGTTGGAGCTGGCGTTGGGGGCCACGGGGCGGCG
Organism: Cyanobacteria bacterium P01_H01_bin.119; assembly: GCA_039177155.1. Taxonomy (GTDB): domain Bacteria; phylum Cyanobacteriota; class Cyanobacteriia; order Phormidesmidales; family Phormidesmidaceae; genus JBCBZT01. The sequence goes on along the minus strand of JBCDFX010000002.1, from coordinate 4,665 downwards.
CTCCATGCCGTCAAATGCGGACTTAAAACCGCCATCATCGAGGCCAAAGATATGGGCGGCACCTGTGTCAACCGAGGCTGCATTCCCTCTAAAGCGCTGCTGGCGGCCTCCGGACGAGTGCGGGAACTGCAAGATCGCCATCACTTAAAGTCTTTTGGTATTCAGGTGGGGGGGGTCTCCTTTGAGCGGCAGGCGATCGCCGACCACGCTAAAAATCTGGTCAACAAGATTCAAGGAGATCTGACCAACAGCCTGACCCGGCTTAAGGTAGATGTGATTCGCGGCTGGGGACGGCTAGCAGGAGAGCAAAAAGTCACCGTTAGTGGCGACTTGGGGGGCGAATCCGGCGAGCAAACCCTAACTGCCCGCGATATTATTTTGGCGCCCGGATCGGTGCCGTTTGTGCCCCCCGGCATAGAACTCGACGGCAAAAGTGTCTTTACCAGCGACGAAGCCATTAAACTCGACTGGCTGCCCGACTGGATTGCCATTATCGGCAGCGGCTACATCGGTCTAGAGTTTTCTGATGTCTACACGGCCTTGGGGTCAGAGGTCACCATCATCGAAGCGCTGGATCAGCTGATGCCCACCTTTGATCCAGATATTGCCAAGATTGCCCAACGGGTGCTAATTCAGCCGCGAGATATTGAAACCCGCACTGGGCTCATTGCCAAAACCGTTACGCCCGGCAATCCTGTTGTGATTGAGCTGGCAGACCCCAAAACAAAGGAAGTTAAAGAAGTGCTGGAGGTTGACGCCTGCTTGGTGGCCACCGGACGTATCCCAGCCTCTAAAAATATGGGACTGGAGGCAGTAGGCGTCGAAGTCGATCGGCGAGGGTTTATTCCCACCGGCGATCGCCTAGCGGTGCTGCGAGACGGAGAGCCGGTGCCCCACCTGTACGCCATCGGCGACGCCATGGGCAAAATGATGCTGGCCCACGCGGCCTCGGCCCAAGGGGTAGCGGCGGTGGAAAATATCTGCGGGCGATCGCACACTATCAACTACCGCAGCATTCCGGCGGCGGCTTTTACCCATCCTGAGGTTAGCTTTGTGGGGCTAACGGAGCCCGCGGCCAAAACGCTGGCTGACGCAGAAGGCTTTGCCATCGGCAGCGTTCGCAGCTATTTCAAAGGCAATTCCAAGGCCCTAGCCGAAGGCGAAGTGGACGGCCTGGCTAAAGTGATTTACCGCAAGGACACTGGCGAAGTGCTGGGGGCTCATATTATTGGTCTGCACGCCGCAGATTTGATTCAGGAAGCCGCCAACGCGATCGCTCAAAATCTGTCTGTAGAAGATTTGTCCTTTATGGTTCACACTCACCCCACCCTCTCTGAAGTGCTCGATGAAGCCTTTAAGCGAGCAGTAGTAACACCAGCTTAGCTTCGTATCCTACAAAATCCGCTTCCAGAAGCTTGCCGCCTTTGCTTGTGCTAACGTACGGCAAAATCAGCGGGCTCTGGCTTGCCAAAAAGTATCAGCAGGACTTGTCATGGTGGTTAAAAGTCAACTTACAGAGATACTTGTCCCGTTTTATTTGGGAGAAAAAGCAGATATTCACGGACGCAAAATTCAACAGATGTGGAATTGGGACTTTGAGACATTAGAGTGCGCCCATGACTACATTCAGTGGCTATTTCCCCTTGCAGACGAGAGTGCATTTAATTCTGATGCTCCAATCGTCGATGAGGCAGTTATTCAAGTAGAGCACCGGCGCATTGGCGGTGAGACTTTTCGATATTGGACAGCCGCGATCCATTCGGATTGAAGCTATCTCTTTCGTTAATGGAACCTAAACCTGGATGCTAGAGGCTAGCAAAGGTGAGACCAATATTTGGCGGGCAGAGCTGCGGGATCTGCTGCGGGGGGCCTCTGGTGGCTTTCTATTTGGGATTCCGCTGCTCTATACCGTCGAGCTGTGGTCGATTGGCTCATCGGCTGATCCGCCGCTGCTGCTGGCGGTGTTGGCGGCAACTTTTGGCGTTGTGCTGGTGCTCACCCAAACCCAAGGATTTCGTCAGACCCTGACCCTAAGACCCCTAGAAACCGCGTTGGAAAGTTTAGAGGCGCTGGGGCTGGGGGTTGTCTGCGCGGCGATCGCTCTAGTGTTGCTCCAGCGCATTACGATAGCAACGCCCTTATCGGAAACCCTGGGGAAACTGGTGTTTGAAACCGTGCCGTTTGCCTTGGGCGTGGCGCTGGCCCGCTCGACCCTAAGCCGCGATCGCCCTGCCACCCGTCGGCTGATTAGTCAAAGCAGTCGATCCAGAGGGTCGCCCATCCGTCTGCTGTCGATTCGAGATGCGATCGTTGATTTTGACGCGGCGCTGCTGGGGGCAATTGTGACATCTTTTAGCATTGCGCCTACTGAGGAAGTCGCCCTACTCGCGGCGGCGATTCCGCCCCTGTGGCTGCTGCTGATTATGGCGGCGTCTGTGCTGCTTTCCTACGCCATTGTGTATGCCTCTGGATTAAGCGATCGCCCCATGCGCCAGGGCCAAAATCGTCTGCTTAGCCCCGTGACTGAAACCCTAGTGGCCTATCTTGTTGCCCTAGGCGCTTCCACCATTATGCTGGTGTTTTTTCAGCAGTTAAGCCTGCAAGACCCCTGGCAAGAGTGGCTAAACGATACGATTGTGCTGGGATTCCCGGCGGCAGTTGGTAGCGCAGCAGGGCGGCTTTTGATTTAATATGTTTGACCTTGATTCTCCAGGCTCTGAACGGTCCTTGTCATCCCAATCACCCCAGTCACCGTCACCCCAGTCACCGTCCCCTGAAGCACTGGCGCCATCGGAGCTAAATCAGGCTCCCCAGGATGTAATTGCCCCCAGTGCGGAACCGTCTAAGCCGCGATCGCTGGCGGAGTGGATTACCCTGGGCCTGGCCACCCTGATTTTGTCTGTGCTGGTGGGATTAATTCTTTACGACTGGCAAATCAACCAAAACCGTCCCCCCGCTTTTCAAATCGAAGTGACTCAATCGGCTCGCATCACGGACGGTCACTATTATGTACCCTTCTCTATTAAAAATACCGGAGGCCGCATTGCCCGCACAGTGCAGGTCACTGCCGAACTGCAAATTGACGGGCAGGTAAGCGAGAGCGGCGAACAGCAAATCGATTTCCTCTCCGGCAGCGAAAAAAAGCGGGGCAACTTTGTGTTTGATCAAAATCCTCAGCAGGGAGAACTGCTGATTCGAGTTGCCAGCTACGGATTACCCTGACGACTGTTATCGTGTCACCATGCCTACCGTCACCTTTCCCCTAGAGTATCTTCAGCGGCTAACCCAAACTCAGCCAGAGCAGATAGTTCAGCAAGCCTTTAATTACGGGCTTGAGGCGACGCTGTTTGAGCACACCCTGGACGTAGACGTGACGGCGGAGCGCCCCGACCTGCTCTCTGCAGAAGGCTTTACCCGGGCCATTAATATCTATAGCGGTAACGTTCGCAGCGTGCCCGACCGGCTGGAGGCTTCCGGACGTCAGATCACAGTTGATCCATCAGTGGCTGCTCTGCGGCCCCATATTGCCGCCCTAGTAGTAGAAAATGCCAATCTGGGGGCGGGCGGGCTTGAGGTACTGGTGCAGTTCCAGGAAAAAGTCACCCAAACCTTTGGCCGTCAGCGCAAGAAAATTGCTATCGGCGTCTACGATCTTGACCAAATTTCAGGGAATTTAATCTACACCAGTGCCCCTAAAGGGCAGCTCCAGTTTTTGCCGCTTAATGCCGAGCAGCCCATGACCGCGGCGCAAATCTTGACCCAGCACCCTGCCGGAAAGCTCTACAGCCACACCCTGCCAGAAGGCGCTCGCGTCCCGGTTTTATTAGATGCTAACCATCAGGTGTTATCTTTGCCGCCGATTATCAACGCGGCTGGCGTTGGAGAGGTGAGCGATCGCACCCGCAATTTATTAATCGACGTGACGGGCATTCTGCCCCAGACCGTACTAGAGACCATCAATATCCTGGCGCACAACTTTATTGACACCGGAGCCACGGTCAAGACGGTCGATATTATCAACGCTGACCATACCCTTACTACGCCCCAGATGGCGCGTAGGCCCATTCAGTTTTCGGCAAAATATCTCAACGAAATTATGGGCAGCGCTATCCCCAAACATGCCCTGGGCGATACCCTATCGCGGATGGATTTGCAGGTGACTGGAACCGATGTGGTACTAATTCCCACCTACCGCACCGATATTTTTAGCCAGGTTGACTTAGCGGGCGATTTGATGGTGGCCCTGGGCGTCGAAAATTTGCGCCCCGACCCCACCGCCGTTAAGTTCTATACGGGCAGCGCCGATACCCTAAAGTCCTTTGTGTTTCGCGTGGGGGATTTGGCCCAGCGGATGGGCCTGATGGAAGTTAAAAACTTTGTCCTTACCGATCCCTACCTGCTTAGCCCGTTTCCGGGGGCAGCGGTGCAGGCCGACAATGCCAAAAGCCGCACCCACAGCGCTATGCGCACGACCCTACAGGCCGGCCTGCTGAATATTTTGTCCCACAATATTAATGCGCCCAAACCAATCAACGTTTACGAAACGGGAGCCGTACTGCGCTTAGAGCCCGACGCTAACCCGGTGAACGAGTCGATGTACTGGGGATTTGCCAGCCTAGATGCCCGGGCCTCATTTACCATTGCCAAATCCTATGTGCAAACCCT
>JBCDFX010000001.1:0-44043 GCA_039177155.1 Cyanobacteria bacterium P01_H01_bin.119 | reverse complement strand
GACATCAAGTATTGGCAGCAGCAGGTAAGCAAGCCTTACGTCCAGGCGGTTATACCGCTTCAGAACAGCTCTTTGCCTGGGCCAATTTTCAGCCCGGCGAAACCGTACTAGAACTAGCCGCCAGCTTTGGCTACAGCGCGATCGCTCTGGCTCAGCGCTACGGGGTAAAGGTAGTCGGGGTCGAGAAAAACCCTGAGAGCGTTATTCGTGCCCAGGCGAATATCGCCCGCGTTGGACTAACCGATCAGGTGCAGATCGTTGAAGGCGATATCTTTCAGCTCGACACCATTGCAGAGCAGTTTGATTATGTCTTGGCAGAAGCCATTTTGACCATGCAGTCTAAGGCAGGAAAAGCTAAAATTTTGGCCGGAATTTGCGATCGCCTCAAGCCTGATGGTCAGTTTCTTAGCCATGAACTGCGGGTTGAAGGTGCCAACGCTAACGCCGTTCACCGCGATCTTTCTGCAACCATTCGGGTCAATGCGTCTCCTTTACCCACCGACGGCTGGATTGCCGCCTGCCAGCAGGCCGGCCTTACGGTAGAACGCTCCGATACTGGCCCTATGACCCTGTTAAATCCCGCCCGTATTGCCCAAGAGGAAGGGGTATCTACCCTGCTGACCATGGGCTGGAATATGCTGACCCGCCCGGTATTACGGCAGCGTATTCTGGCGATGCGCCAAACCTTTATCCGTCACGGTCAGGATTTAGGCTACCTAGTGTTGACGGCGAAAAAAGCTGGCTAAAAGCTTTCAGAAATGGAATAGTCGCTTTTTTCCTTATAGCTAGGTAGGGTGGGCACTGCCCACCAAAACTTGTGTTACAGATCAGTCCTATATTCGCCAACATATTTAGTTACTTCCAGAAACCCTCCCAACTCAATCTTCCTCTCACTTACTTTGGCTTAACGCTTGGCAGAAACGAAAATTTGCTAGTCATTTTAGGCTGAGCCAGACAAACTCCCAGATTTTTTCTCAAAAAGTAAATCCAATAATGGATGGGCTCCGTAAACTGCTTAGTGGCGAGTTCCAGCCTGTACTGTTGCTCTGAATACCTGAAGCAATAGTACAAGCATTTGGAGTATTTATTGGATTAGCCGATTTAACAATAGGAGGTTATTTCAAGTGATTAATAATAAAATTCAAAAACTGCTTAATATTGGAAAACATATAGAATCAGAATTAGAAAAAGCTACTGAAGCGCTTACCGATCGAGTAGAAAACAGATTTACCTTAGGGCAAATAAATCAAAGGACGCCTCAAACAACTAGCTCAACATTAAATAATGGCTCTAAGGCAGCTAGTTTGAGCAAAATGGGCGGTGATTTAAGCACTCTATCAGCGCAATACGCTCTATACAAAACCATTTTTGGCGAAGCCGCTGTGGATTTTTTCCAAAGCGCCAATTCCACTTTTCAGATCGAAGATGGCATGGTCATGGTGGATGTTGTAGCCGCCCATCAGATGGACGCTCTCATGGGCCAGTTAGATGGCCATGGTTTTGTGGCCACGGGAGAGTACGGCGGCGTTGTGTCAGGGTACATCCCAATAGACACCATGATGGCAATGGCGACATCTGATGCGATGCAGTTTATGCGTCCCGCCTACAGGCCAATTGTTCAGCAAGGAACCGTTACTAATCAGGCAAAGATTGCCTTAAAAGCTGATATAGCCAGTTCTGAGTTTGGCGTCACCGGCGAAGGGGTAACAGTTGGTGTCCTCTCCGATAGCTTTAACAATCTGGGTGGAGCAGCCTTTGACCAAATTAGCGGTGATTTGCCGGAAGTCACTGTACTGCAAGATTTACCCGGTGGTGGCTCGGACGAAGGGCGAGCCATGCTTCAGCTGATCAACGATATTGCTCCTGGCGCTGATCTGGCCTTTCAGACGGCCTTTCTGGGGCGAGCTGGATTCGCTCAGGGGATTGTAAATCTGGCTGAGCAGGCAGATGCAGACGTGATTGTCGATGATGTTATTTATCTCACGGAATCTTTCTTTCAAGATGGCATTGTGGCTCAAGCGGTCGATCAAGTTGTTGCCGATGGAGTGGCCTATTTTTCTGCGGCTGGCAACAATGCCGATACAGCATATGAAAGCGCTTTTAGAGGCAGCGGTGTTTTCTTGGACTTTGGTAGTTTTCAAGTAGAAGCCCATGATTTTGATCCAGGATTGGAAGTTGATATTTTTCAATCCATCACGGTTGAATCAGGTGCTGAAATTAGTCTTTCTTTTCAGTGGGCATCACCCTATTTTTCGGCTTCTGGTGTACAGGGTTCGACTAGCGATCTCGATATCTTTTTAGTAGATAGCAACAATCGCGTTGTCGCAGCCAGCTTTGATGGCAATCTCAACGGTGATCCTGTTGAGGTGCTTGAGTTTACAAACAATAGCTTCTTTGAGACTGAGTACAACGTCGTTATCGGGAAGTTTGCAGGGGACGATCCAGCCCTGATTAAATACGTTGGCTTTGGCGATTTATCGATCGATGAATACGATACCAGCAGCGGTACATTGTTCGGCCAAGCCAATGCTAAAGGCGCTCAAGCAGTGGGAGCGGCTTTTTTTGAGGAGTCTCCTGCGTTTGGGCAATCGGCTCCTAGCGTAGAACCTTTTTCTGCAGTCGGAGGTACCCCTATCTTATTTGATGGTGAGGGGAATGCTTTAGCTGAGCCCGAAAATCGCCAAAAACCTGAAATCGTTGCCCCAGATGGCGGAAATACAACTTTCTTTGGTCAAGATATTGCAGCTGATCCAGATCCATTTCCTAACTTTTTTGGAACATCTGCTGCAGCACCTAATGCTGCTGCCGTAGCAGCACTGCTGTTGGAAGCCGTACCAGACGCTTCGCCTACAGAAATCTATGAGGCATTGCAATCTTCTGCGCTTGACTTAGATGATCCCAGCACCCCCGGTTTTGATATTGGTTTTGACTCAGCCAGTGGATTTGGTCTCATTCAGGCAGATGCGGCACTGCAAGCTTTGCTGAATACACAAACACCTGCCCCCGACCAAGATTCGCCATCACCTGTACCGACTTTAGTTGGTTCAGTACAGGCTGATGTCTTGCAGGGAACCCCCGGTGAAGACTTTATTGATGGGCTAGCCGGTGATGATCAAATATTTGGGAAAAATGGCAGCGATAAAATTATCGGGGGAGAAGGCGATGACATTATTACAGGCGGTCTTGGGGATGACCAAATCTGGGGTAGCGATGGCAACGACATTCTTCGTGGCGAAGATACTAACGAACTGCTCCCAGATGGCATCAGCGGTAATGATGTTATCTTTGGCGGCTTTGGCAATGACCGAATAGGCGGTAAAGCTGGCAATGATAAACTGTTTGGCGAAGACGGCGATGATTGGATTTGGGGCGATGCGGGTGATGATATTCTGCGAGGAGGTCTGGGTAATGACACCCTAACAGGCGATAATAACGCTAGCTCTGGTCGGGATATTTTTGTGCTGACTTCGGGTGAAGGCACAGACACTATCACAGACTTTGAAATAGGTGTTGATGTGATAGGACTTTCAGATATTGAGATCGATAGCCTCAATTTTGTGGGCAACAGCATCCGGGTTGGAGATGAGATTTTGGCTATCTTGAACGCTGTGATAGATGCTTCCGCGGCTGATTTTGTAATCGTTTAACGTCTAATCAGGCTTCATTACCCGGTATCGCTGGAGTTGCTGGCGCAAAAGCAATCTAACTCGCAAGCTGCCCGAACCTTTCAGCGGGTTGCTGTGGGCACCGCTTTTTCCAGCGCAGCTTGCATGCGCTAACTCTGATTCAGCAAGCCATCTAGCTTTACTGTCGTTCTTTTAAGAACGAAGATTTAGGCTGCAACAAAGATATAGATAGATCACACTATCAACTGCTGCCATTACTAGTTGATATTAGTTCTCAATATAAATCGATTAATTTTGATGAATTCTAAAGCACCTCAGCAGGTTAACCATAAGCCAATCCGTATAGTCTATACACATCATTGATTACAGGCGCTAGAGCGGAAGCCAAAGACAGGCTTGTTAACATATCTTAATTTCGCACTTGTTGACAATTAATTTCAATTAAATCAAGCTGGTGTCATCGTATCGCTGCGTTCTGTAAGCGCCTGCCTGGAATTACTAACAGCGGCAAGGTGATGTGAAACGCCACAGCAATACGAGGTGTAAAAAATTTTGATGGGAGAAATAAAGTGGCTGGTAATACTGGAGAGCGTCCTTTGTCGGATATTGTGACCGATCCACAGTTTTGGTTATTGCACATCATCAATTTCCCAGCGGTGTTTATATCAGGATGGCTGTTTGTAAGTACTGGACTTGCCTACGACGCCTTTGGCACGCCTCATCCCAACGAGTACTATGCGTTACCTGGCCGAATGGGAGCCCCAATTGTGACTGATCGAGGTGAAGCAAAGCTACAGCTTGACAGCTATTTTCAGCAGCGCTCTGAACAGATGGCGCCATCTATTAAGTAACGTTTGAGCAATTAATAAGAGATTGAAATAATGACATCAGATACACCAACTCAACCCAATAAATTTGAAATTGAGTATCCTATCTATACCGTTAGATGGCTATCGATTCATGCCCTGGGCGTACCAACGGTTTGGTTTTTGGGCGCGATCGCCTCGATGCAATTTATTCGGCGCGATAATCAGCTAGCTGATAGTGTTGAGCTGTTCGGCATTGATTCACGCGTAGCATTAGTGCTGCTCCCGCTGGCCATATCAATACTTTGGAATGTTATTAACTTTGGCAAGCCAACGTTTCAAGAAATTAAAAAGGTTTTGGGGCGAATAAGGGCTTAACGCTTTTACATTAGGGCCGGTGAGTGATATCCGCTTTGTGGAAGAAGCGTTAGTTTTTACGGTGGCTGATAAGTCAATAGATTATGAGATAAATATCGCTACCGTCAGGGCTGCATCTTCTTTTTAAGAGGGTCTAAAGAGCTTCCTTTCAATTCTTATTGGAATTGGATTTCGAAAGATTAAGAAGCTATGGTTTCGGTCAGATTGATTGCTGAACCTGGTATCGCTGGAGCAATTGGTGTCAAAGCAGTCTGACTTGTAGTTTGTCCAAACCTTTCGACGGGCTGCTGTAGTCTCGAAGAGTTTCAGATTAGTTTAGTTAAAGATTAGAGGCAGGTTAATGGGGTCTGATTTATCAAAAAAGCTGCGTGAAGGAACAAAAAAAGCGCATACTATGGCCGAGAACGTTGGCTTTGTAAGATGTTTTCTTAAAGGAGTTGTGGAGAAGAAATCCTACCGCACTCTGATTTCCAATCTCTATTTTGTATATTCAGAGATGGAAGCTCAGATGGATCGACATCAAAATCATTCAGTGCTCGGCCAGATTTACTTTCCTTTAATTAATCGGCAGGAGAGTCTGGAGCAGGATCTAGATTTTTACTACGGCGCTGACTGGCAAAAGCTGATTTCGGCGTCTCCAGCGACACAAACTTATGTTGAACGAATTAGAACCCTATCTGACACCGAACCTGAGCTACTGATTGCCCATTTGTACACTCGGTATATGGGAGATCTGTCGGGTGGGCAAATACTTAAGGGCATTGCTCAACGGGCTATGAACCTTACTAATGGAGACGGAACAGCCTTCTACGAGTTTAAAGATATTGCTAACGAAAAGGAGTTTAAGACGCTATATCGGCAGCGCTTAGATGAGCTTCCCCTTGACGAAGATAGGATAGATAAAATCGTCGATGAAGCTAATCTTGCCTTTGAAATGAATATGAAATTATTTCAAGAGCTTGAGGGTAGTGTTATCAAAGCAGTTGGACAGCTTCTATTTAACACATTGACTCGCCGTCGTACTCGCGGCAGTACAGAACTGGCTTTGGCTGAGTAGAATCAGCAAAACTATAGGAATTGAAGGATATGTTTAATCGATGCGTTAGGTGCCTGGCTGTTTTGGCTTTAGCCCTGATATTGAGTCAAGCAGTGGGAGCTGCGCCTAGCTTTGCAGAGACTTTTTCATTTAAGACGACGGGCAACCCCAGTAAAGATGGAATCCTTACTGGACAGCTGGTATTTGATGATTCTGCACTACAGCAGGCCATTCGCAATACGCCTAGTCAACAGGGGGCAACTGCGCCAATTCCATTAAGTAAAATTGAAGGGGCTGAATTTACGATGGAGTATATTTCACCCTATTCGGGCGCTAAACATACTGAAGAAACCTTGTGTGGAAAAGAGGTTTTTGATATCAACGGATTCGAGGATAGACCGCTGGCGGGTGGGGCCGAGCCCGTCTTGGTGTTATCAAACGGCGGCATACCTGAGTTTATTGATTTTAATTCGTGTGTTGGGCAATCTGGCAGCGTTTCTTCCCAAGTTTCCGATTTTGATCCTAGGGTAGCCTTTAGCACAGTTGATTCGCTGTTTGGGAAATTGAGCGTGTTTGACAAGGATGTTATGGGAAACATGCTCTATAAAAATATTCAGACAATTAAATTTGCCTTTGAACCATAATTTTCTCTGATTCCTTGTCTCTGGCTAAAGTATTGGGAGAAGGCTATGAAAGCTGTTGCGGTATTCTGCTTAGCCTGTCTTTTGATGGGGTTTAGTTGCTTAATCTCTTACCCTGCTGATGCATCTAATGTTCAAGACTGTCATCAGTTTAGTTCTTATGATTTAAGTCATATAGAGATGGACTTTTGTCTATCAAAAGATCAGATTGAGGCACTAAAACTTGAGTTTATCAGCGCTAGCTATGATTCTCATTTTTCTAATATAAAAGATAGAGTAAAGCTAATTAGACAGCGCAGATTAGACTCGCTAAAACAGTCGGTATCCGCTAATCCTTTTAATATTGCGGCCTGGAATAATTTGGGCTACGAGCTGTTTAGGTTGAGTCTCTATCAAGAGTCGTTGGAGGTGTACGACCATGTGCTAATGCTTAGTCCCAGATATTCTTTAGGGTTAGCGAATCGATGCGGCGTGTTGAGTAAGCTGGGTCAATACGTGAAAGCACTTGCCTCCTGTGATTTGGCGCTTATGGGCGATGAACGCTGGGGGATGGAAGGCCCAGAGCTAGCCTGGAATAATCGAGGCGATGTTTTATTTAATCTAGAACTGTATCCAGAATCTCTTCGCTCGTTTGAGCGGGCATTAGCGGTTAACGCCGATTACAAAAGTGCGCAGCTCAATCGAATGATTGTCTTAGGTCACTTAAAGAAAGTTCCACAGCAAAATGCTGGAGGCAGCAATGTTTGAGATCTCAGATTTGATTGATTTACGATTACTGTTAGTGCTGTCACCCATCACAACAGCGATCGCTTGGGCCATGTTTATCAACAGCTCCCTGACTAAGATTGAATAGCTAGTACCGCCATGCGGAATTCAAAGTGCAAAATTGCGAATTCAAAACTAAAGCAGATCAGTCTTCTCAGTATGCTGAATGGTGAGCATATTGCTGCCGTCAGGTAAGTAGGTGAGCATAATTAAACGTAACCCTGAGCTGTCGGAAGACTTACAATGCCGTTGTCGAGACGTTGGATGATTCAGAGCACCTGCTTATTAGCTTTGTATTTTGAATAAACTTGTCTGCTGTGATGGGTTCACAATTGCCGATTATCCGGCAAAGCGTTTTAGCCATCCCTGACTAAAGCCCCAGTCGATAAGCGCGGCTACAACGGCAAACAGCAGTAAGCTTTCGCCAATTGCCGTCAAAAACGGCCAAAGTCGCTGGTAGAGCGCTGAGGCCACATCCACTAGGGCCAGTCCTCGCACTAAGCCAAATGCAAGTACCACACCGCCTTTAAGCTGGGAATTGGTATCTTGCCGCAGGGCGTAGCGATAGGTTAGGCCAAACAGTGTCCCTGAGAGGGCCGCGATCGCGCTGCTAATCCAAAACGTTTGTGCCCCGAAGCCTTTCATAGCCATTGCCAGAGCAGCATTTAGCCCTACTGCATCAATGCGATGCAGCAGTAAAAACAGCGTGCCGATTAGGCCAGCCGCCCCGCCGCCCGTCAGTGCAACTTTGGCAGATTCAAGCCGTTCTTCGTTAGTGAAAGCGTCTGAGGAGGCCATTGGAAGGGTTTCTAAAGCTTTGGCGACTGCTTGATCAGAGAGCCACCTTCCCCCAAACTTTACCGTATGATGATAGATGCTGTGTTTAATAATAAAACCAATGGATATTTTGACATTAGGTTGGGTTTCGCTGCTGGTTGTTTTTACCTTTTCTATCTCGCTAGTGGTTTGGGCCCGTAACGGACTTTAGGGGTCGCTATGCTGGCTGAAAGCAAAATTTACGCAATCCTGGCAATTTCGGCTTTTGCATTGACGGTAATTGTGACTGGGGGCATTGCATATCTGACCTTTGCAGAATGGCGCGATCGCCGCCGCCGTAACCAGGATGCAACCGGGTCGCCCACCCGAACAAAGCGAAAAAAGAAATCTTAATCCCCCTTTTTATTGCCATTTTTACAGTCTTATCAGGGCGTGAGGCATTGCCGACGCGCCCTTTTGTGTGTGGCCTAAACGCTATTCCTCAGAATCTGTGCCCTCTTCCAAACCTCTGCCCCAAGATGCCCGCCAACTGGCCTTTGCCGTTTTGCAGCGGGTGCGGCGAGGCGCATTTGCTGATGTGGCCCTGTCGCGAGAATTTGCCAAGGCTGCGGCCTCAGGGCGCGATCGCGCCCTGGCCACTGAGCTGATTTATGGCAGCCTACGGCGTCAGCGCACCCTAGATACGCTGATGACTCAGCTGGGCAAAAAAACCGCTCAACAGCAGCCTCCCGATTTGCGAACCATTTTGCATTTGGGGCTGTATCAACTGCGCTATCTGGATCAAATTCCGGCCTCGGCAGCGGTAGACACCACGGTGGATTTGGCCAAGCGGGTCGGGCTCAGCCGACTGGCTCCCGTGGTTAATGGGATTTTGCGTCAGTATGGACGGCTAGCAGCCCAAGGAGCGGTACTGCAACTCCCCAATCATCCTGTGCAGCGGCTGGGCATTCAGCACAGCTTTCCAGATTGGATGGTGGAGAACTTTGCTCAGATGCTGCCCATGGAAGAAGTGGCTGCCCTATGCGACTGGTTAAACCGACCGCCGACGATTGATTTACGCATCAATACCCAGGTTACGACGCTGGAAGCGGTAGAAGCAGCTTTTCAGGCGCAGCAGATTCCAGTAGAGCGCCTGCCTGATTTGCCCCAGGCGCTGCGGCTGAGTGAACATGTCGGCGCGATTGAGCAGGTCCCTGGCTATGGCGAGGGCTGGTGGAGCGTGCAGGACGGCAGCGCTCAACTGGTGGCCCACCTAGTCGATCCTCAACCGGGAGAAACGGTGATTGATGCCTGCGCGGCTCCCGGTGGTAAAGCCCTGCATATGGCGGAGCTAATGGGCGATCGCGGACGAATTTTGGCCTGCGATCGCGCCTCCAGTCGTGTTAAAAAAATTGCCCAAAATAGCTACCGACTTAAGCTCAATGCTATTGAAGCCCACGCCGTAGACAGCACCCACTACCCCGCGTTTGAGGCGCTGGGCGATCGCGTTTTAATCGATGCCCCCTGCTCTGGGCTAGGCACCCTGCACCGCCACGCCGATGCCCGCTGGCGGCAATCGCCAGCTAAAGTTACAGAACTAACCCAACTGCAGCAGGCACTGCTGGCCCATACGGCAACCTGGGTTAAACCGGGCGGGCTTTTGGTCTATGCCACCTGCACCCTGCACCCAGCGGAAAACGAACAGATCGTGCGCCGTTTTTTATCGGCCTACCCCCAGTGGCAAATCGAGCCGCCTCCAGCGCCTTGGGTATCCCTGGCAGAGTCCCCAGGGTGGATTAAGCGCTGGCCTCACCGCAGCGACAGTGACGGTTTTTTTATCGTGCGGCTCCGTCATCTGAACTAGCTGTAGGGGTTGCCAGCCGGAGAGACATTATTCGCCTTCAGCCTGGGCTTCTTCCTGCTCGAGCTGTTTGCGAGAGTCTCCCCAGTATGCGCTATAGGTCCACTCTTCCTGGCTGCCCTTTTCCGTAACCGCCCAGCGATAGGTAGCAATTTTGGGATTCACACCCACCTCAATTAGCTTGGCGCCCATATAATATTCCATCTGGTTACGCGTCCGCTGCTTAAAAAACTCTGACTGCGCTTTGGGCAGGGTACGGGACATGTGTGCCTGAGTGTGCTTTGCCATAGAAATTGAACGGTTTTGGTAGGAGCGGGCTGCTTTACTTGTTGGGCTGCTTTATTTTAAGACAACTTTTAAAGCAGCCAGTGAGCAGCCAGTTTTGGGCAACCCGGCCCGATTTCAGACTGCCTTGAATCGACGCCCCAATTCTTTATCTATTGGGCCAGCAGTTCCGCCAGGCCAATCTCGCTACAGACGTCGTAAAACTTGGTGACTGGCGGGGCCACAAACAAATGAGAGATTTTGCTCAGTGCGGCCTGATACACTTCGCCGGATGCCTGAGTGTCCATATCGCTTGCGTTTTCCCAGAGAATAACGGCAATGCCGCGATCGCTGTTGGGCTCTTGCAGCAGATAGGCTCCCTTAAAGCCTTGAGAATAGGTAGAGACTGCCCGCTCGTAAAGCTGGCGCGCTTCGGCAAAAGTGCCCGGCTTAAACTCGCCGATAGCAACATAGGCCACTTTATGCTTGAGAAAATCAGAAAACTCGCTCATGTTCTCCTCTTACTGTTAAAACAGATGCAGTTTGTTCGGCCTTAGTGTCCCTCACCCTGACAACGGGAGGCAGAATCTTGAGCCTGACTTTAGATTTGGTGCCAAGCTTTGACTCTCAGAGCGTTATCGACTCGTGACCTAAATCTTCGACCCGCCTCTTAAGACAGATTGAATAAGCTTAATTTTTCGTTACAATCTGACTATATAATTCCAGCAATGTTCAAGTTGCAAATCAGCTACTGCTAACTTATTCCTTGAGCTGAGCGGTAGTGGTTCTACAAGCTTTGAGCCTCTGTAGCGGGCGGGTACTTTACAATTTTGCTTATGACTTCCCTCCAGGTCCAAGATCTCCGACTCTCCCAGCATCCTTTAAGTGAGGCTTTGCCCTCGCTTTCTAAACGCGATCGCCGTCGTTTACAGCAGGGGCAAATCGTCGTCACCGGTCAGTCGGGGACGTACACCATTCACGGTTTAGTCTCTGCTGCCCCCGAAACGGCGTGGTCGGTACTAAATGATTTTTCTGGGTTTGCCCAATTTTTGCCCACGGTGGTCAGTAGCCGAGTAGTGGAATCTAATGGCGATCGCAGCGTTGTTGAACAGGTAGATCAGCGCAAAGTCTTTTTTCAGGAAATTAACTCTACCGTTCGCACCGAAAATATTCGCCACGACCAGCAAATTGATTTCCATATGATTGAAGGCGACCTTCGGCAGATGGAAGGCTTTTGGCGTATTGATGCGATCGCAGCCGACTCAGAAAACGACGCCTCAGAGCAGGTTTTAGTGACCCAAAAGGTGTCGGCTCAGGCTGGGATGGGCGTCTTCGATGGCGTCTTCTTCAAAATTTTTGAGGGCAGCGTCAAAGAAAATATGAAAGCCATCTGCCAGGAAATCACTCGGCGCGATTAGACAGATGGCTTGTAAGGAGCGATTAATAAACGATTGACACTAATCGTTAAAGCGGTGCGGGCGAAATCCCCGTAGCTGGGACCGGACTGCGTTAAGGTATCGTTCATTCTCTAGAGTTTCTGCCGGGATATTGCCGGCGGCGATCGCCAGCTCCACTACTTCCGAGGCCCGGTAGCGGTTGTTGACAAACCGCTGGTATCCCGGAATGCCCTCGATTTCTCCTCGATAGGCCAAATTGACGAGTTGAGCCGGGGTAAGCTGATGCCCGGTCGCTGCGTTGGCCCTAGCTGTAGCAGGGGATAGGGCTAGCCCCAGTGAGAGCCCCGATGAGAGCCCCAGTGAGGCCAGCGCAATAATGGTTAATCGTTTCATGATTTCAACTCCTAAGTGATTGTCGGTAGCATTTGGCGGGTAGGCCAGCGCTATAAACCACTATGGAAGGGAGAGCTGAAAATACTGTAAGGCCGATCTAAACCTCAAATGAGCTGCGATTGGAATTTCCTGAATCAGCGTAGGCTCACTTTGCCAAACCTAGGGCTTCCTTCCTCTGTAGTTTTGGTCAAATTACTCATCAGGCCAAGTATCGCGGAAGTTATAGGTGCAGAAGTAATCTGACTGGAAATCCAGCTTGAACCGTTCGGCAGATTGCTGGAGCCGCCCAGGAACTTTGAGCTGTTGGTTAGGTCGCTACTGTAGGAATAGCGAGCGTTTAGAGGCAGTTGAGGATTAATGAAGTTTTATCGGCTTGCCCATCAAAAATGGCCGAGAATAATGACTGCTGTTGTCATCTCTAGTGCGACTGTCCTATCGCTGCCAGGGCTTGCCGCCCAAACGAAGTCAACGAGGCCAGCTCGGCATGATTTGGCTCAGCGAACCCTGGTGGCCCAAAGTAACCTTTGCCCAGCCCCTGCTCTAACACGGCTGCAGCAGCATACCGTTGCCAGTGGTGAAACCCTAGATGGGATTGCCGAGCAATATCGACTGATTCCGGCTACGCTGATCGGTTTTAATCCGGCGCTAAGGCAGCGCGCTCTACAGAGGGGTGATCGCCTAACGATTCCCCCATTTAACGGCATCCAGGTGCAGGTGCCCAGTGGCCAAACCTGGAGCGATCTAGCCGCAGCCTACGGTATTGGGGCCGATGTACTGTTTGAAATCAATGGCTGTGCGGCAGCAGTACCAGAGGCAATTTTTGTGCCTGGCATCAATTGGTTCCCCGGTATTAACGCTACAGGACAGCCAACGGTGCCCGCCAACCATCCCCTCCAGGGCTATCCGCTGTCCCAGCGGGCTCAAATTATTTTGCCCTTTGGTTGGCAGCCCGATCCGGCCGGGGGAGGGCCTATTTTTAGCGGTGGTGTGGCCCTGGCCGCGATCGCAGAGTCTCCGGTGTTAGCTGTCGGAGAGGGGACAGTCGCCTACGCTGGCTCGGCCCCAGAAGAGGCCGGGGGCAACCTAGTGGTGATTAATCATGCCCAGGGGCTACAAACCCGCTACGCTAACCTAGACCGGCTGTTGGTACGGGTGGGCCAGCGGGTAAACCAAACCGCAATCCTGGGATACCTTGCTGCCGATCACGACGCTACCCGCGATGCATCGACCGAGCCCCAGGCTGCACTGTACTTTGAAGTCCGGCTTAACTCAGAGCTGGGCTGGGTGGCCCAGAATCCCCAGCAGTATATTCCTGAGTTAGGGCTGCGTTAAGGGAATCTGTAGCATTATTAGCCGCATCCGCCTAAAATTGCGGATAGCTGACCTATGGTTCAGGTGTATGCCTAACGCTCCAAGTCATCGCCCATCACCTCAGATGCCGCCTTTTCGTCGGCCCAAAGTTGGCTCAAAAGGTGCGCCATCGAGTTTTCAATCGCCCAAGGCGGTCTCTTTATCCGGCACTAAGGCGCTGCCCAAGAAGCTGTTTTCAGGCGGTCAGTTTATTGCCGGGCCCAATCGGGCTTTAAAGCCAGCGTTTTGGCATTATTTGCTGCGCGATCGCCCTCTGTGGCTACTAGGAGGGCTCTGGAGCGTCTGTGTGCTGATATCTATGGGGGCCGTCGTAGGCTTACTCGACCCTGGCGTGGAGGTACAACCGCCGCCGCCCGCTGCTGCCCCAACCCAAACCGCAACCCAGATCGAAACAGGCTCGGTCACCCGTGAGGATAACACCGACGTTCAGACTACGGCATTGCATCCTGAGGTCGATGCTCGCCTAGGCTTCGGCAATATATTAGCGCTGGTTGCTGGCTGCAGCGGCGGTTGCTGGCTGCTGTCTCGGTATTTTCAAAGACCCCGTCGTCCCTATGCTGCCAGCCGTAATTCTGCCAGCCGTAGCAAAAATGGCCAAACTCCAGCGGTGACTCAGCCCGCCAGCCCCATAGAGGCTTCTTCGACTGCGGCTAAGCCAGGGGCCGCCAGTTCCTCAGCGATCAAGCGGCTTAAGCCTTTTCAACTTGATCTAGCTGAGAGCCTATATGACAGCGATCGCGAGCCGGCCCCTGACCCGACTTATCAGACTTCTGCAGATCAAACTTCTGCCCATCAAGCTCCGGCCCATCAAGCTCCGGCCCATCAGACTCTGGCCCATCAGACTCTGGCCCGCCAAACGGCTGAGCGTCAGTCCCCAGATCCTGAGCCAAATCCCGCTGCGGCTCAAGTTGCTGCCCAGGTCGTGTCCCCTCAGCAAACCCATGCTTTGGACTGGCCTGAGGGCAGCGTTGCCCACAATATGGACTTGCGACAGCGGCGATCGCTCTCGTCTTTTCTGTAATGATTATCTAAGAGCTAGAGCGTTGGTTAGATTGCTTAGCGCACCCAGTATTGCTGGAGTGGTTGACATCAAAGCAATCTGCTTCGCAGCCTCCTCCTAATCGTCCTTTCGGCTGCTATATTCGGTTGCGCGTTGGTGCCTATTCCCATTGTTTTTCATCCCGATTACGTGTCGCCGCTGCCGCCGGAACATCGTTTTCCCATGGCAAAATTTGGCCTGATTCGAGATTTGCTGCTGGCTGAGGGCGTCGTCGGCGCAAACGATATTTATCACCCCGGTGCTCCGGCCACCGCCTGGATTGAGCAGGTGCACGACCCCGACTATGTCAGCGCCTACTGCAACGGCACCCTAGATCCTAAAGCCCAGCGCCGGATTGGTTTGCCCTGGAGCCCCAATTTGGTTAAACGCACCTGCACCGCAGTAGGGGGTACTATTTTGACCGCTAAGCTGGCGCTGCAGCGAGGACTCGCCTGCAATACCGCTGGGGGAACCCATCATGCCTTTCCCAACTACGGCTCGGGGTTTTGTATTTTCAATGATTTGGCGATCGCCGCCCGAGTGCTCAAGTCTCAGGGGCTTGTTGACCAAATTTTGATTATTGATTTGGATGTCCACCAGGGAGATGGCACCGCCTGGATTTTTCAAAGCGATCCCAGCGTGTTTACCTTTTCTATGCACTGCGGCGTCAATTTCCCCCTGCGAAAACAGCGCAGCGATTTAGATATTGCGCTTAGGGAAGGAACTGAAGACTCAGCGTATCTCTACAAACTGCAAACGATCTTGCCTGGCCTGCTTCAGCAGGTAAAGCCCGATTTAGTGCTCTATGACGCCGGGGTGGATGTTCATAAATGCGATCGCCTCGGCAAACTGGCCCTCTCTAACGACGGCATCTATCAACGCGATTTTTACGTGTTAAACACCTGTGCCGCAGCCGGCTATGCGGTGGGCTGCGTGATTGGCGGTGGCTACGGCGACGCTATGAACGAGCTGGTGGCCCGCCATGCTTTGCTACATCGGGCAGCGGCAGCGGTATTTGCCGCCCACCGACTTTAAATGCGGCTGTAGGGCATGTTATCAGTTGACTACTGCTCATTAAGAGACCAGTCGTAGTCTAAATAGCCAACGCTATAGTCGCCTGCCTGCAGATATGCCGAATCCTCCTCGCTGAGATAGCCGCTAATAAAGTTCAACACGGCCCGTTCCGCTTCACTGCCGGCAAACCCCTCATCGGTGCCATAGGTGGGTATCCAGTCCTGGCCAAACCAGTTAAAGATGGCAGAAAGCAGTACCCGATTATTCTCTCGGTCAATCTCTAGACCGTTGGCGCTATTAATAAACTGGCGAGACTGATCGTCAAGCTGGGCATCTAAATCGTCGCCGCGGAAAGGTTCAATCCGCAGCTTGGGACAGCTAATTGCGGCACAGACCAGAGCGGCATGAATGCGAGGTTCGTTGTAGTTAGTCCGTAGGGTGCTGTGCTCAATCTCGTCTAACGTTTTGTTTTGGTCGAGCACGGGGTGAGTCGTGATTCGCCAAACGCCAAAAATCTCTCTGATACTGGCGCGAATAGGCTCCTGGTTAATGATGGACTGTAGGGTAATGGCGTTGTAAGCATTGACCCAATAGGCAATTTGTTCGGCTTCGCTCCAGGTCTCAAAGGTTTCTGGACTCACAGCGGACAAAGAGGCAACGAAGGCATCTAGAGGTTCGCGATCGCGCTGAAGCTGCTCATAGTCGACCAGGCCATTTTCATCCACATAGGTTTCGAGCACTGCTGTATAGGTGTCATAGCTTTCGGGTACGGCTGCAACTTCGCTGGGGCTGGCGCTTTCAGCTACGCTCTCTTGGGAGGATTGCGGAGAATTTGCCGTGGCGACGCATCCGGTGATTAGGGCAGCGACGGGCAGTAGGGATAAATATAGGGCTCGATAACGCATAGGAATAACCTAATGGAATGGATTGAAACTGTCTTTATTTCAATGGGCCAAGCTGAGAGCGGACTGAGCCTACCCTAAAAAGCTGGCTAAAACTAATGACGCGCTCTATACCTTTGATCAGATTGCTTGTCGCACCAGGTATCGCTGGAGGGGCTGGCGTAGAAGCAATTTAACTTGCAACCCTGCCCAGACCTATCGGCAAATTGCTGGAGCAAGGCAATGTGAATATTCAACATCAGATCTTCCGAAAATCCCAAGGTCGCTCTTACGTTGGAACTGTAACTTTGGTCGGATTGCGCGCTCCACCCAGTATCGATGGAGGGGTTGTCTTTCAAATCAATCTGACTTGCAGCCTAGATCAACCCTTGTCGCGGTCTGCTGCTGAAGTCATCGGTCGCTAGCCATGAATGCTTATTTCAACCGATTTGCAGGTCGTGCCGGGCTCTTGCTGTGGAGCTTGGTGACTCCTCTGTTTTGGGTCACTTTTTTGTCCATTCCGGCGATCGCCAACGAACCCCTTTCCCTTACTCAACTCAGCACCGATCCCCACCAGCTCCTGCACCAAGGCATTGAAGCGCTGCGTCAAGGCGCTTTTCCCTTAGCGCTTCAGCGACTTCAGCTCTCTCTACAGCTATATCAACAGGCCGGCGATCGCTTTTACGAGGGCATTGTCTACAGTTGGATTGGCTCAACCTATGACAGTATGGGGCGCTATGATGACGCGATCGCGGCCCTCAACCAAGCGTTGACTATTAGCCAAGAAGTAGGCGATCGCGTGGGAGAGGGAACAGCGCTCAACCAAATTGGACTGATTCAGCAGCGTCTTGGCGACTCAACCGCTGCCCTAGAGTACTACCAGCAAGCTCTAAGCATCTTTCAAGACACCTCAGAGCCGGAAGGTGAGGCGACAGCCCTTAACAATATCGCCAGCATTTACGACTTTCGCGGCCAGACTGACCTGGCGTTGGAGACCTATGCCCAGGCCCTAGTCCTCTACCGGCGGCTCAATCGCCCTCGTGGGGAAGCCGACACGCTGAAAAGCATGGGCGTGGCTCACTATAACCGAGGCACCTATACCGATGCGATCGCGCTATACCAGCAGGCGCTGGCCATTCAGCAGCGAATTGGCGATCGCCCTGGAGAAGCCAGCACCCTCAACAGCTTGGGCGCAGCCTATGTCGAACAGGGGGATTTTGATGCCGCATCAGCCGTTTACGCCCAAGCCCTAACCCTGCGGCAGGGGCTAGGCGATCGGGCCGGGGAGGCCAGCACCCTTAATAATATTGCCGAGCACCACCGCGCCCAGGGCAATTATGGCGAGGCGTTAGGGAGCTATCAACAAAGCTTAGAGATTATGCAAGATCTCGGCGACCCTGCTGGAGAAGCAGTGGTGCTCAGTAACTTAGGGAGTTTTGCCCTGGATTTGGGGCAGCTACAGCAGGCGCTAGAGTACTACCAGCAGGCGCTAGAGATCCGCATTCGTCTAGATGACACTGTGGGCATGGCCACCAGCTACAACAATATAGGCCAAGCCTATTACAGCCAGGGACGCTACGACGAGGCCCTTGCCCAGTATGAGCAAAGCCTAGCGATTATCCAAGACCTAGATATGCCCGCTAAGCTTGGCGCACTGCAGATTAATATTGGCGCAGTTTATGACGATTTGGGGGATTTTGAGCAATCCCTAACCCACTACAAAGACGCCCTGGAAATTTTTCAAGCCCTGGAAATTCCAGATCGCGAAAGCACAGTCCTAAATAATATTGGCTACGTTTACAGTCAGCAGGGACGCTACGGTGAGGCGATTGCAGCCTATAACTCAGCCATAGAGATCGCCCAGGGCATTGGCGATCGCAGCGGCACTGCGACCACCCTAAGTAATTTGGGCATTGCCCGCCTGCGACAAAATAATCTCCCGGCGGCAGAGGCAGATTTACTAGAAGCGATCGCCCTGCTGACCCAGCTCCGCTCTGGCTCCCTTAGCGACGAGGCAAAAATTAGCCTATTCGATACCCAGGTTCAAACCTACCAGGCGCTCCAGCAGCTTTATGTGCGCCAAAACCAGCCCGAAAAAGCGCTGGAAATTTCTGAAAATAGCCGCACTCGTGCCCTAGTCGATTTATTGACGATTCGTTTGGGCAGCGTAGCGGTGCTCCCCGCTTCAGAGCAAAGCGAACTGGCGCTAGGGGATTTGGACACGATTAGCCCTGTAGAAGCGCCTCATTTAGCAGATATTCAGTTAGCAGATATTCAACGAATTGCAGCCCAGCATCAGGCCACCCTAGTGGAATACTCCTGGGTAGATGCCTGCACCCTCTACATTTGGGTTGTGCAGCCCGATGGCATCGTTGAATTTCGTCAAACCAGTGGAGTGACGCTGCCGCCATTTAGTCAGCCCGCTGCCTCGCTGAGCGCAGCGGATAGCGACCGAGGAAACTGTCCGCGTCGGGGCGTGGGCGTGGTAGCTGCCGGTGGCCTGGAAAATGCTGACGACGCGGCTCTAGCCTCGCTCTATGACATTTTGATTGCCCCTATTGCTGATTTGATGCCAACCGACCCCACCGCCCATGTGGTGATTGTGCCTCACCAGGAGCTGTTTTTGGTGCCCTTTGCGGCGCTTAAAAGTCCGGAAGGACGCTATCTGATTGAAAATCACACCCTGATTACCTCGCCGTCGATTCAAGTGATGGACCTAACCCGGCGGAGACGCGAGGCGATCGCGCCCAGTAGCACCGCACCGTTAATTGTTGGCAATCCAGTGATGCCCAGCCTTTGGTCGCCGCAGCTTGGGGAAAATGAGTCCCTAGCGCCTTTACCCGGAGCAGAAACAGAGGCTCAAGACATTGCTGCCCTGCTCAACGCTGACGCTCTAATTGGGGCGCAGGCCACCGAATCTGCGGTTAAGCATCACATAACCACGGCTCCTATTATCCATCTAGCGACCCACGGACTGCTGGACTATGGGCTTGGGCCTGGGGCAGCGGATATTCCAGGGGCGATCGCGCTGACGCCCGATGGCGCAGAGGACGGCTTGCTCACCACCCGAGAGATTCTCAGCCTATCGACTCAAGCTCAACTGATTGTCCTGAGTGCCTGCGACACGGGGCGAGGTAGCATCACTGGCGATGGAGTAGTTGGCTTATCCCGCGCCTGGATCGCGGCGGGTGCTTCTAGCCTTGTTGTTTCCCTATGGGCTATTCCCGATGCGCCCACTGCTGCGCTTATGAGTGAGTTTTACCGTCAGCGACAGTCCAACCCCGATCAAGCCCAGGCGCTGCGTCAGGCGATGCTGCAGACGATGGCGGTTTATCCATCCCCTCAAAACTGGGCCGCTTTTACCTTAATTGGACAGGCCCACTAGCCTCGGTTTTTAATCGTCATTACCTGAACAATCTGAAGCGCCGTATCGCCAGGAATATCCAAAATTCGGTACAGATCGTCTAAAAATGCCTGCTCTTGCGGGGTCACCGTCCCATCCGCCAGCACCAAATCCGTGGCGATCGCAAACGCCGTCGGCTTAAGATCTTCCGGTAGCGAGGCTTTGGCCATCGCGACCAAACTGCCCGGCCCCTGCTGTTTTAGCATGCCCAATAGCTTATCCAACATGCGATGGAGCACATCGCTAGAGTAGCTGCGAAAAAGCTGCATCCGGGAGAGCACCATAGTCATCTCTCGCCCTTCCTGCTCAGACAGATAGCCATCGGCCGCGATCGCCACCAGCGCGATTGCAGCAAACGCCTCAGCCGGGTTGAGCATAGACTCTGAAACATTTTTTTGAGCTTCGAAGACGCCATCGAACAGGCCCATCTGAGATTCTCCTGGTTTGCATTGCACTTATAGAGGTGCCTTAATGGTGCCTTACTTTCCAAGAGGATGGGCAGAGTTGTTGAAGAGTCTTTACGTCAGCAGCCCCCGTGTTCTGGGTCATTTGGTCCGGTAACCCAATAGCAGACCAAAACTTTCCGGAAAATAAGGCAACCTCAAGCCAAAATCAGCCACATGGCGGATATTAGCTTTATGCATAGGCTAAAACCACGTAGTATCACTGACCCTATGCCCGCAATCAAAGCATTGCCCGTCGTCTATCCGTACAACTGCGGATCGGGAAATTTCCAGATTTTGTTTTTGCAAATGATAAAGTTTACGCATGTTTTTGTACATCAAAACTGACTTCTTAAGAATTGCATTTATTGGAAAACATATTGACGTTTTGATAGGGGTCTAGACCCCCTTTAACACCAGATAAAAGCTTGACTATCGTGGAGCTATCAGCAAGGAAATATGTTGATCCCGCTAAAGGATTGGCGAAACTAGACGTCGTTAAACAGGCTCTAATTGTTCCTCAATAATCCATCTAAGTTTAGTTTATTCAGTTTTTTCAAAATTCCTGAAGGCCATCATTCTTTTTGAGTGTTTTGAATAAATTGCCTTTTCCTAAGCTTCAAAAGTGAATATGAGCTTTGCGGTACTCAAATCATATTTAATTTTTTTGTCTACTGGAATCGATCAATGTCAAGGGATGCACTCGTTGTCGGAATTAATAAATATCAGGGTTTACCCAGTCTAAAAGCTCCTGCTAACGATGCAGGCGCGATCGCTGATCTGCTCCAAACCCATGGAGAATTTCGGGTACAACGAGTGCCAGAAATTATTCAAGCTCATCGCCCTGTGGTAGGCCAGCGAACCGCAGTAACAGCCCGCACCCTTGAAAATGCTCTTGTTCAATTATTCAAACCAAGCGGTCGAAATATCCCTCAAACGGCCCTATTTTATTTTTCAGGCCATGGATTTCAGCGCAACGCAGGCATCCGCGAAGGCTATCTTGCGACCAGCGACACTAATCCAGAGCAAGGCAATTTTGGGCTTTCTCTCTTTTGGCTGCGGCGACTGCTGCAGGAAAGCCCGATTCGGCAGCGTATCGTTATTTTGGACTGCTGCCATAGTGGAGAAATTCTCAATTTTTTAGAGGCCGATCCGGGAGCTTGCAGCGGCACAGACCGATTGTTTATGGCCGCCTCGCGCGAATTTGAGGCCGCCTACGAATCACTAGAATCACCATTTAGCGTATTTACACAGGCGGTGCTAAAAGGGCTTGATCCCCACGGCGATCGCGGTGTAGTAGGCAGTCACGGGTTAATTAGCCAGGTCAGCCAGCGGCTTAAAGGAGAACTTCAGCAGCCTTTGTTTGAAAGTTCTGGCAGCGATATTATCCTGACCCGCGCTCAAAGTAAGCTAGCTGCTTTTACGGACACTCTCCCGACTTACGGGCCATCAGATTTAAATGAAGCGTCTTCCATTCAGTGCCCCTACCCAGGACTGGTTCCCTTTTCCGAAGGGCAGGGAGACCAATTCTTCGGTCGCGAGGAATTGACCCGGCAACTGTTGGAGCGGGTTAATAGCCAGCCGTTGAGTGCCATTATCGGGGCCTCCGGCATTGGTAAAACGTCTCTGGTACAGGCGGGGCTAATCTATCAACTGCGCCAGGGGCAGTGCATTCCCGGCAGCGATCGTTGGCCTACTCGATATCTCGCCTTGGCCCATGCTCCCCTGCAGCAGTTGGCCGCTGCCTTTGTCGATTCAGGCGCAGACAGTATTACCCAGGCTGAACAGCTCCAGCGAGCCGAGCAGTTTCTACGGCAGGGAAAAGACAGCCTGAGTCGATTAGCCCAGGCCAGCCTACCGCCGGCCTTAGGGGAAACTCAGAGCAGTACTGATTCAACAACGACCCTACAGACGGTAACCCAGCTACAGCCCTCTCCGTCACATCGATGTGCACCGGCCCGATTTGTGCTGATTCTCGATCAGTTTGAATCGCTATTTGCACCAGGACTGTCTGACGCAGTTTGCAATCAGCGCGATCGCGTTTTGCAGTGCTTAGATCAGGCGATCGCCCATCCGACGCCTGCCTTGAGCTTAGTGATTGTCTCGCAAACAGCCTGCCAGGCCCATCTAAAGCCCTATCCAGCTTTGGCTGATGCCTTAGCTCGTCAGTCTCTCTGGCTCGGCCCAATGACCTATGACCAAATCAAAGGGGCCATCACCAAGCCCGCCCAGCAGGCGGGCCTCACCCTAGAGCCCAACTTGCTGTATTCAATTTTGTTAGACGTTGCGGGTGCCCCTGGCGAGTTGGCCCTGCTGCAGCAGACCCTAGTGGAACTGTGGCGGCAGCGAGAAATCGATCAAGAGCGCGATCGCCCCCGCCTGACCATGGCGGCTTACACAAAGCTAGGCGGCATTCGCAACCTACTGGGGCAGCGAGCAACCCACATTTTTGAGCAGCTTGACGCCCGGGAAAAACAGGTTGCCCAGCGGATTTTTCTAACCCTGTGTGAGCTGGGAGAAGGAGCCGTCGATAGCCAGCGCCGGGCCCACATCTCAGAACTGATCAATTGCAGATTTCCAGTAGATTTAGTCACTCGCATCCTCAATCGCTTGGCCCGTGAGCAACTGATTGTTATTCACCGAGAATCCCTGCCAACTCCTGCAGCAGCCACAGGACTTGCTTTACCAGAGGGACAGTGGCCGGGGCTTGGCAGCACCGACTCACTGCAAACTAAGCTGGCTCGTAAGCTAGCCTCTCCCCGTCCTGATGTCCCCTCTTTCAATAGTCAGCGATCTTTAAGTTGGCGCGCGGGCAAGTCCTTACAGCCAGCTTTCAAAGTGAATCAGCCCGGCTCATCTGCTGAAACCATTGATATTGTCCACGAATCTCTAATCCGCAGTTGGGGACCCATGCGGCAGTGGCTTAGCGAAAAACGGGATACGCTGCGCCACCAGCGCAAGCTGGAGGGCGCAGCTAAAGACTGGCAGCAGCACGGCTGTCCGCGTCACACTGATTATTTACTGTCGGGACGGCGGCTGTCAGAAGCGGAAGTGTTTTGGCGACAGCACCGAGAAGATCTCTCAGGATTAGCAGAGCGCTACATTATCGCTAGCCGTAAGCTCTATCGTCGTCATCGTTTCAAAGCTCGGACGCTGGCTCTGGTAGTGCCCGGCGCGCTGATTTGCGGTATGGCTGCGGCAACCAATCAATCTGAAGATCGAACTACAGAAATTGCTCAGACTATCGCCCAACAGGTGCGATCATTTCCACAGCAACTCTCTACTTTGTCTAACTGGGGGGCCGAACGGGTGCAGCAAGTCTTAGGACATTGGGACATACCTGCCCAGGGGGCAGCGTCTATCGAAGCGGCTTTGCAGATACCGCTCAATCGGTCAACGCAAACCACCGCTCGACCCTGGCACAACACCATCGGCACTTCCCTACGATCATGGGCTGCCCAGCCGCTGGCTAATGTTCCCTTCGCCCAATCTATATCAACCGAATTTAAACCGGCGGGTGGGGGCAATGGGATCGCATCTATCCTACCTGCCCAGAGCGTCGGTAACGGCTGGAATGAGGTTGCCCTACCCGAGTCTCTCAGGATTGCCATAGAAGCTCATCAGGAGACTGCCTTTGCCACCCAACAGCCCGTTGCTGCCATCGTCTGGATTGGGCCAGACGGTACGGTAACGACCTATCCGCTCCCTGCTGCCTCAATACCCCATGCTGAGTCGAGAGCAGAATGACTGAGAGCAGCATGATAGTGACGGCAGCCTCTTTGCTGACCCATGCCGCCCGCCAAAAATCAAATCGTAGTTAAGTTAACAACAGCAAAAATCCTTCATTCAGTAGTCTAGGCAAACAGCTTTAGGCATTCCGCTCACTTGCGCCTGCTACCTAATTTGGGATAAACCTGCAGCTTCGATTAGATTGCTTACCGCACCCAGTATTGCTGGAGCTGCTGGTACAGAAGCAATCTGACTCGCAACTCGCCCGAACGTTTCGGCCGGTTGCCATAGCTCGTCGCCCTGTTAGTGGGTGATTCGCAGATTTCTTAAATTGGTGCTTGGCTCTTGCCTGTACTGCCCCCCTACAGCTGAGACAAACTTTGCTCTGGAGACTTGACGACCTATGCTAGTGACCCAACAGCCTGTTTTTCGGCGATTTTGGTATCCTGTTGTGCCCATTGCAAACTTAGCTGAGGGGCCAAAAGGATTTCAGCTTTTGGGAGAGCCAATTGTAATTTGGCTTGACCAAGACGGGGCTCCAGCGGCAGTGCGCGATCGCTGCTGTCACCGCACCGCTAAACTATCGTTGGGAAGAGTAGAGGACGGGCGGCTGTGCTGCCCCTATCACGGCTGGGAGTTCGACAATCACGGGGGCTGTGTTCGGGTGCCCCAACTTAAGCCCAATGCCGCTATTCCTCGCGCCTACCGAGTTGACGCCTTTCAATGTGTGGAACGCTACGGCTACGCCTGGGTGTGCCTAGACGAGCCCATTATGGATATTCCCTATATCCCAGAGACGGTTAACCCAGAGTTTAGAGTGATTCACGAGTTTTATGAACCCTGGCGCTGCTCTGGGCTGCGGGTAATGGAAAACGAGCTAGATTTGGCCCATCCCACCTTTGTGCACACCGAAACCTTCGGCAGCGAAGAGCACCCTATCCCAGACGCGCTGGACATTACCAGAACTGAGACAGGCATTCACGTAGCCGGAATTTTAGGGGTGGTCAACCCTGACCTGCAGCAGCAGAATTTAAAGATGGATAATGCGCAAACCGTTCGCACGCTGGATATGGACTGGTTTATGCCGTTTACCATTCGGTTGCGAATTAACTACCCCAATGGCCTGTCCCATGTGGTGGTCAACACCATGACTCCTATTGACGATGGCACCTCTCAAATGGTGCAGTTCTGCGTGCGTAATGATACTGAAGCAGACACTAAAGCCGCCGACGTAGTGGCCTTTGACCGGGCCGTAACCCTTGAGGATAAGCGGATTTTAGAGTCTACCGATCCGGATGTTCCCTTGATGATGGGCAAGGAAGAGCATATGTTTACCGATCGCCCTGGCATTATGATTCGCAAGCGGATTGCGACGCTGTTGAAGACCTATGGAGAGCGTGAGCAAAGCATTAGTTTTGAAGACGTCATGATCAGCGATCGCGCCATGGTTTCCCCGCAGCCTGTTAGCCTATAACCACTTTGGCCGCTGGCTGCAGGGCTAGCTCACCTGAACCTGAGGCGATGCGCTTATCCGATTTGATTGGGCCTGCTACCCCAGCCGGGGCAGCGCTGTTTTTAATGTGGCAAGGATTTCACGTGCTGGCTGTGCCCAAACGAGAATCCGAAGAAGGGAATGGAGCAGTGCGGCTATTTGGCGTAGGGGGTAAACGCGCCGATTGCCAAGAATCGTTTTTGGATTGCGCTTGGCGGGAGGGGAAAGAAGAAATTGGTGATGTGATAGCCCAGATCGATAGCGCGGCCCAAACCTATCTGCTGCAGGGACATGGAACGCTAAAGGCAATTGAGCTAAGCGATCAGTTGCCCAACCCTCAGCTAATTTGGGCCAAATATTGCCATTCCCCTCACGGCAGCATGGCAGCGTCTAATCAAGCCTATTATCTGGTCGCATTTAATGCCCAACTAGCTGCTCAGCCTAAGCCTCTGAATGAGATTGCTGCGCTGATCTATCTAAAAGATAAACACCTGGCCCAGATTCACCATCAGCCGGAGACAACGTTGAGAGATTTACTGGCTATGGGTGCCCGGGTAGACTGCCAGCCCGGCAGCGAGCTTCCACTAGAGACCCGGTTTATCCCCCACGGCACCGTCCACTTTTTGCTTAGACAACAGGAATAGAAAGGCCAGTAAAACCAAAACTGCTGCGGGGGGCGATCGCGATTTGCTAGCAACACTACAGCAAAGAAATTCAAGAGCACGCAGCATAGAGCGTAGGTTTATATAAAATCCGCTGAAAGGCTTGAGCAGGTCGGTTTGGGCAGATAAAGCTTAGGCAGGTAAAGCTTGGACGGGTTGCGCGTCAGGTTGAGTTATATCAGCCCCTTCAGCGATACCCGGTGCGATAAGCAATCTGACCAGAGTTATAGATTAAAACCTGGCGTTAGTAAGTTGAGCATTGTACTGGAGCATCTTTGTTATGGCGGTTGTAGGCACGATTGAGAGTATTTGGCGCTATCCGGTCAAAAGCATGATGGGGGAAACCCTTGAGCAAGCCTTTGTATCTTTTGCCGGTGTAATGGGCGATCGCGTCTATGGCCTGGTTACAGAAAAGGGCAATCCAGGGTTTCCGTGGTTTACGGGCCGTGACAAAGAATCTCTGCTGCTCTACAAGCCTCGCTACAAAGAAGCCGCTGTCACCGTGACGCCTGGCAATCTCGAAGCGGCCCAAAGAATAGCGCCCGGCATTAATCCGCTCTATCCAGACGGAGAGCAGTTCTCAGTCGAAGTAGAAACCCCGAACGGTGAGACCTACAGCATTGATGATGCCGATTTTCTAGAGCATCTTAAGGCTCTGGCAAAAGACCCCACCCTCAAGCTGCACTTTACCCAGCGAGGCCAGTTTGACTGCCGCCCTTTGACTCTATTTTCGACCCAGCTCAGTGAGCTGTTGACTCAAGAATTAGGCACCGAAATCGATAAACGGCGCTTCCGCTCCAACTTTTACGTCACTTGGAGTGAGGACAAACCGCCTTTATACGAGAAAGAGCTGGTGGGCAAGCGGTTGAAGATTGGCGACACCTTAGAAGTAACGGTGCTAGAGCGCGACCCCCGCTGCAAAATGATTACCCTTGACCCCGACACCTCAGAAGCAAGTCCCGAGATCATTAAGCATGTGGCTAAAGCTCACGAAGGCTATGCCGGGGTATATGGAGCAGTTTTAATAGAGGGTGTTGTTAAGGCCGGGGACGCGATCGCCCTGCTGGACTGACAAAGCAGTTATTAAAAGCCATTGCAGCGCGACATCAGGTTCAATTTTCGCGTAAGGTTATAGCAGCCGAAGGGACGATTAGGGCAAGGCTGCGAGTCAGATGCTGCTGCGCCAACAACTCCAGCGACACTGGGTGGAGAGCGCAATCTGACCAAAGCTATAGCTTGTAGTGCTGTTTGGGAGCCAGATTAAATGCAAAAGCTAATTCAAGGGTTGCGGCAGTTTCAAAGCACCTATGTTCCCAGCCATAAAAATCTTTTTTCTGAGCTAGCCCACGGGCAGCATCCTCGTGTCCTGTTTATCGCCTGTTCCGATTCTCGCGTTGATCCGGCATTGATTACCCAAGCCGATATGGGGGACTTGTTTGTTATTCGCAATGCGGGCAATATCGTGCCCCCCTATGGTTCTACCAACGGGGGTGAGGGGGCCACGATTGAATATGCGCTGCAGGCGCTAGATATTCAGCAAATTATTGTCTGCGGTCACACGAGCTGCGGAGCAATGAACGGGCTGCTAAAGCTGGGCAAGCTAGAAGACGAAATGCCGCTGGTCTACAATTGGCTGCGCCATACGGAGGGAACCCGTCGCCTGGTTTTTGACAACTACAGCCACTTTGAGAAGCAGGAAACCCTAGAAGTTTTGGTGGCTGAAAACGTGCTGACTCAGATTGACAATCTGCGCACTTATCCAGCCGTGCGTTCCAAGCTGCATCGAGGCGATTTAACCGTTCACGCCTGGATTTACAACATCGAAACCGGCAGTGTGTATGCCTATGATTCAGAAAATCACGCTTTTGTGCCGCCCCAGAGCCCAATCAGCCCCGAAGCCGGCAGCCAGACTCTGAACCAATCCCCAGGTCAAACTGCGGGCCAAACTGCAGGCCGAGTAGACACGCCTAAAATGGTTCCTCAGACCCATCTGCCCGGCTTTAATCGGCTCTCTCGTGAACAGTCTGAGCGAATTTATCGCGGCGCGGGTGCTACCCGTCGCTAGAGGTCGACGCCGCCAGGCTAGCGCACGCGCAGTCGCCGGGTGATCACAATCAGCCCGTCTTCACGGATAAGCAGAGCAGATATCCAGCGGTCGTCTTCGGCCTCCGGAGCATTGCCAACTTTAAAGAGCCCGCCGGCAGAGAGCAAGTCTAGGTCGAGGGGACGGCCTTCAAAAAAGTCCTCGCTGGTAACGCCTTCATCGATTGCGGCCCCAATTAGCAGGCGATTGCCCAGGGGTTCTTCCACAATGGCGTCAAAGTTAAATTCATCGCCAAGGCTGACCTCTTCAGGCAGCTGTATGGTCACATTAGGGGGAGTAATGCCTGCAGTAAGCTGGTTTCGCTCGGCTAATACTTCCTGAAAGACAATCTGGCCGTTTTCAAAGCGCTGGCGCGATCGCACCACAGACTCTAACGCCGCTATATTACCGCTGATTTGCTGTCCGCTGACGTAGGTGATAGTTTCGGCCACAATGGCGCTGCCATCCCGCTCCCAGGACTGAATCTCTACCCGGTAGGAGAGGCCGTCATAGGCAGACCAAAATTGCTCTAACGCTTCTGCGTAGCTAGCTTGGTCAAAGCCGTCGGCGTGGACAAAACTGGGGCTGTAGTATGCCATTACCCCATCTAGGTCTTCGGCTTCGGCAGCATCGGTAATGGCGCTAAGGGCAGTGGTTAGCTCAGACGGAGCCGTCTCTGGCGAGTCTGCTTTGGCCATTTGAGGTGTAGCCCAGCCCAGGGCCAAACTCAGCAGCAGGGCGTAAATCGGACGTCGCAGCGGGCGCAAACTCGCCATAGAAAACCTCTATAAGATCTAAGAACAAAAGTAACCTGTTGTTGGCCATGTGATGTTAAGGTTCTAGCAAAATATTCGGAGAAGTGTCACACATTGGGCGCACAGATCCCTAAGCTTTTGATTGCAGCCAGCGGCACCGGAGGCCATCTGTTTCCGGCGATCGCGACGGCCCAGCATCTCCCCGGCTATACCATCGAGTGGCTGGGAGTGCCCAACCGTCTCGAAACCCAGCTGGTGCCTGCTGACTATCCTTTGCACACTGTCAGTCTGGGTGGGTTTCAGGGGCCTATGGGCCTGGGCAGCGCTCGGCTGATGGTGCAGTTGACGAAGGCGGTTTTTCAGGTTCGCCAACTGCTGAAACAAAACCAGTTTCACGGCGTTTTTACCACGGGTGGCTACATTGCGGCTCCTGCGATTTTGGCGGCCCGGAGTTTGGGACTGCCGACGGTTTTGCACGAGTCTAATGCGCTCCCCGGAAAAGTGACCCGCTGGCTAAGCCCCTGGTGTACGACGGTAGCCCTGGGCTTTGAAGATGCTGCCTTACGTCTGCCCAAGGCCAATCGCCGCGTCAGCGTTGGAACCCCGGTGCGATCGCAGTTTTTATCGCCCGCAATCCCAACCGTCCCCAGTGAAGCGGGTGACTCCAACAAAGCAGGTGACCCCGAAACAGCAGGCAGCATTGAGCTACCTAAGATTCCCGCTGATGCCAAGGTGATTTTGGTGATTGGCGGCAGTCAGGGGGCTGTAGCAGTCAATAAATTAGTGCGAGCGGCAGCGCCAGCATGGGTAGCGGCGGGGGCGTGGATTATTCACCAAACAGGTGAAAATGACCCGAATGCCGATAGCTTCAGCCATCCCCACTATATTCATCAGCCGTTTTTTAACGCCGTCGCGCCCCTGCTACAGCGGGCAGATTTAGCCATTAGCCGGGCCGGTGCTGGAACCCTAACCGAACTGGCTGTGACCCGCACGCCCGCAATTTTGATTCCCTATCCTTTTGCCGCCGAAGACCATCAGTCTTATAATGCGGCGGTATTTGCTGCTGCAGGAGCGGCCAGCGTTTGCTCCCAAGCGGATTTGGAGGGCGAGCAGCTCCAGATAAAAGTGCTGGACCTATTGGGCGATTCCGCCAAGCGACAGGCCATGGCGGACGCTGCCGGGGCGCTGGCCATCCTCGATAGCGCTGAGCGCTTAGCGAGTCTGATTCAGGGTACGGTGGAGCCCCGCGCAAAGCCTTTGGACACTTAGTTTGCGCTAGTTGACCACCTGAGCGCTGTGACCGCGCGGATCGTCCGATCGAGTCGGATTTAGGGGTGCCTCGATATCAGAGGTCTGTCCGATGACTTGAGCGTAGGGCAGGGGAGACTGATCGATTAGGGCGGCAATATTGGCGGCAATAACGACTTTGGGCTGCTCGCCAATCACTGAGGCCACCGAGGCCCCGTCGCCATCTAAATAGACAAAATGAGGAATGCCATCTACCCGGTAGTGGAGCATTTCGGGCAGCCATTTGCTGTTGTCTACATTTAGCATGACAAAGTTAATCTGGTCGCCAAAGCGCGATCGCAGCTCAGCCATATCGGGTGCCATCGCCTGACAGCTGGTGCACCAGTTGGCGTAAAACTCCATTAGCGTGGGCTGGCCGTTGGCTAGGGCCGTTTCCAAAGGCACCGCCGCCTCGGCTAGCTCGCCTAGGGAAGCTGAAGGCGTCTGGGTCTGAAACCCCAGCACCACAGCCACCGTTAGCACGGTGGCCACAGCCACAATTACCAAATTGCGAAGCTGAGTCCCCCAGTTCGCTACTGAGGGAGGCGAGGTTGAGGGCGATCGCAGCGACTGCTCACCAGCAGGGTTGGCCCGAGCGGGGACGGAGTTTGCCGCTTCGTCTTGGGAAGCAGGCTCATTTGGGTTAGGCGTCTTTAGCGCCATAGTTTCACAGTAAATGGTTTCACAATAGAAGAACACGCTTTGACCAGAGCAGCTTAAGGGGCTACAGGCCAATCTGCGCTGTTTTTAGTGTAGCGGAACTGAATCAGCGATTTTAAGGGATACTGCACAGACGCCCCCGGATTTCATCCTGGACTTCGCCAAGATGAAAATGAATTGGATTTCATCAAGGTGAAAATGGAAAATAAGCGCTTAAAAAATGCTTTCTTCGAGGACAGATTGTGAAGAAACGGGTTACTTTGACATTTCCCAAGCGATCGGTGCACATGCCCATCACTTACCGATTGGCAAAAGACTTTAACGTCGCGGCAAATATTATTCGGGCCCAGGTGGCACCTAACCAAATCGGCAAACTGGTGGTAGAACTGTCGGGGGATATTGACCAGCTGGATGCCTCAATCGACTGGCTACAGCATCAGGGCATCGGTATTGCTGTTGCCAGCCGAGAAATTTTGATTGACGAGGATTTGTGCGTTCACTGCGGGCTCTGTACCGGGGTATGTCCGACAGAAGCGCTTACCCTGGCACCGGACAGTTTTAAGCTAACGTTTACGCGATCGCGCTGCGTCGTATGCGAACAGTGCATTCCGACCTGCCCGGTGCAGGCTATTTCAACCAATCTTTGAGGAACATTGCAAATTGCTATGATTCAGCGCCGCTGGCTTTCATTTTTGCTGCTTTGGATAGCTTATATCACCTTTGGCTGGTTTCTAAATTCCCATGGTGCGTCCCATCTCGGCTGGGGGCTAGCGGTGGCGTTTGCCCTGGGGCTAGCGGGCGTGCTGAGCCTGGTGTGGCGACAGGCGCGGGCGTTTGTGCTGCTGGGGTTCCAGTCTGATACGGGCTACTTCGTGATGGTACTGGCGCTGGCCTCCTTAGCGGTGGCGGCGCTGGCCTGGGTGCAGATATTTGCCTATCTGATGGTCATGGTGGCTGCCGCTCTGCTGGTACGAGTTGATTTGCTAGCAATGGAGCTGGGGAGCGCCGTATCGTTTCTGGCCCTCGCCGGGATTCCCCTAGCGGGGCTGGGCACAAGCTGGTGGATTTACGGGGGCGGCTGATATAGAGCGAAATAAGCATTCCAGAATTGCTACATTGAGGATCGAACAAGCAGCGTAAGTTAAGCCTGTAGATTGCCATGGCGCGTCAGAAATCTTTTAACCAGACGGCGGTTTTGGAAAAAGCAATGGAGGTCTTTTGGCAAAAAGGCTATGAGGCTACCTCGATGACTGACTTGGTGACGGCCATGGGCATCAACCGGGGCAGTCTCTACGACACTTTTGAAGACAAGCGTCAGCTATTTCTCCAGGCGATCGCCCATTACCGCCAAACCCTAAGCAAAACAATGTTAGAGCGGCTAAAGACCCCGGAAGCATCTCGCCAAGCGATTGAAGATCATTTCTGGTGGATTGCCCAGCAAATTGCCAGCGCCGAGGGGTGGCGGGGCTGCCTGATGACCAACACTATCGTTGAACTCAGCAGCCAGGACGATGCTATCGCCGCTCAAACCAAGGCCAATTTACAGCGGATTGAAGACGCCTTTTTCTGCGCCCTGCTGCGGGCACAAGATCGTGAAGAAATCAGCCCCGACAAAGACATCCGCGCCCTGGCGCGCTACTTTACAACCGCCATGCAGGGGCTACAGGTAATGGCTAAACTGTCTCCTGATCCCATTGCTATTCAAGACAGCGTCACCGTGATTTTAAGCGTGCTGTAAAGCGTTTGATTAAGCTAACTCTGGCGAATCACATCCGATTTTGACGGTGCACTCAGATTGCTCTCATAAATTTTAGAATTTCTATTCCAAAATAGAACTGTAGCAATTGAGAAACACCGATGAGCCTAAGTGAACAACTAGCCCAGCGCCTAGAGGAGAATCGAGCCCAGTTGCCCAGCGAGGTCACTGCCACGATGGCCCAGGCCACAGAAGATCTGGCAAATTCCGGCATCGTCAATCGAAGTCTGAACAGGGGCGATACCCTACCGGCAATCGCGTTGCCCAACGCCACCGGCAAGATCGTTGATCTCCAGGCCCTGCTGGCTAAGGGACCGATTGTGATTACCTTTTACCGCGGCGGGTGGTGCCCCTACTGCAATTTAGAGCTGCGAGCTTATCAACAGGCGCTGCCGGAGATTAAGTCCCTAGGTGCCACTTTAGTTGCCATTACTCCGGAAACGCCCGACAGCTCTCTATCTACCACTGAAAAGAACGAGCTGGAATTTGAGGTATTGAGCGATCGAGGCAATCAGGTTGCCCGTGAGCTAGGCCTGGTCTTTGCCCTGCCTGAAAGTCTGCGGCCCATTTATGAAAACTTTGGCATTGACGTGCCCAGGCATAATGGCGATCAAACTTTTGAGCTGCCCGTTCCAGCCACCTACGTTGTGAACACCGACGGGACGGTGGTTCATGCCTTTGTCAACGCCGACTACACCAAACGAGAAGAGCCCAAAACCGTTGTTGACGTGCTCAGGCAGCTTCCTGTTAAAGCGTAGTTCAAATTAATGCAGTTCAAACCAATACAAGGAGGGTTCTGATGAATACTGATATCCCACCCATTCACCTAACGGTCGATAATTTTGAAGCCGAAGTGCTGCACAGCAAAGTCCCCATTATTGTGGATTTTTGGGCGGCTTGGTGCGGTCCCTGTCGGATTATGAATCCGGTGATTAGCGCGATCGCGGCGGAGTTTGACGGCGTGGCTAAAGTCGGCAAAGTAGACGCTGACGATCAAGAGCAGCTGGCGCTCGACTATCACATTAGAGCCCTTCCAACCCTGCTCTTTTTCAAAGATGGTCAAGTTGTAGAGCACGTTTCTGGCATCGTGTCTCAAGGGGCGATCGCGGCCAAGCTCAACGCTCTGCTCGACAAAGCCGCTGCATAGGAGCTGTCGTCAGTTAGAGACCGAAATGTTGCCATAGCAACGTCTTTTAAGCAGATTGCCCTATCTCCCCGCCCGCAGCAGCACCAGCCAGATTGCTGAGAGCACCCAGCGTTTGAAATCTGCTAATTTCACTGGCAATCTGACGCGTTATATTGCCTCGACCAGGCTGGCGACGGCTATGGGGCGGGATTGGTTAGGCCATATTTTTGACCTATCGTTCCAAAATGGACAGCGCGGCATGGCTGTTTTGACGTGGCCAAACCTTCCAGTTTTTCAGTTTCATTTTTAAGTAGACCCATGAATATTTTTCAACCTGGGACGCTGCCGCCCGAACTCGGCGCGATGGTGACCACGCGATCGCTGATGGTCGATCAAACCCTATTTCATCAAGGCGGTACCACCGCAGATGGGTTCTTGCTGATGGGCGGGCGGCTTAAGCTCGTTCGCTACATTGACGAGAATCATAGCTTTACCCTGGGAATGGTTAAACCAGGCGAATGGGTTGCTCCCTGGGCGCTGTTTGAAACTCAGCACCGCTGCAGTGCGATCGCCACTAAGCCCACCCAGGTGCAGGTCTATCCCAAATTTTCTCTCTTGCCCACGCTCCGGACTCACGGTGCTTTGGCCATCGCCGTAATGGAGCAGCTTGCGGTCCAACTGCACACGCTGAGTTTTCAGCACGGACTGCGGGATGTGCGGGCAGCCCACGACCGCTTGCGGTATTACCTGGTCAATTTGAGCCCGCCAGAGATTACGGGCAGTACGGTGATTGAGCTAGAGTATCCTTTCAAAGACATCGCCGCAGATCTAGGCTTAACGCCAGAAACACTCTCTCGCGCCTTAAGCCGGCTAGAGTCGATGGGCAATATTACGCGATCGCGCAATGTTATTACGCTCTATTCCTCTTTCCCTACGGCGGCTGGCTAAAGCGCGGCTATTTCTGCGTCACTAAACTGCGATAAAACTGCCTTAAGGAGCTGATAACACCTTTGGCAACGGCTTCTGAGTTCTGAGACTGCGGGGTATTGCCGCCCAGGCTAACCGTTTGCAAGTGATTCAGCAGTTTGGCCTCTTCCAAATCCACTACGCCATCGCTATAAACCAAGGCACTAATCGATTCCATAAGCTGACGGCAGTTATCAGCTGTGGGGTCGGAGCCGAGATAGGCTTGCACCCAGCCATAGCAGTGCTGGGGAGTCACTTTTACTGAGCCCTGTAGCAGCGCTTTAATATCGTCGTCGTCAGCTAGCTCGGCATCGGCAGCGATTCGGTTTAGGTGGTGTCGTTCTTCGGGCTGAATTTCTCCGTCAATCCAAGCCGTGCCGATCAAAATTTTGAGTAGGGTTTTGGTATTGGCGTAGGTCATCTCATCTCTATCGGTTGCCGTTGATCACAACGCCGTACCAGGCCAAACGCTGGAGTCTCTGATACCTTGCCGTGCCGTCCGTCGTCGATAATCTGACACTGTCCAGTATATAGGTGGTAGCGATCGCGATCGTCACCAGCAGCAGGCTGTTGCAAATAATTCGAGTCCGACAGTGTTTACGATGGTACTGCATTGGAAAAAGCCTCGTATTTAAAATCAGCAAAGCCAGGTGCAGGTTCGCCTGCTACATTCCGGCCAGCGCTTTAAACCACGTCCATATCCAGAGTTACAGTTCTTTCTCAGCTAAAACTCCAGGGTTCAAATCGGATTTGGCTTAAACTGTCTTTACTTTAAGATCAACTTCTTAAAGCAGCAATCTATAAAATTACTGAAACCAAAAAATTACTGAAACTCGCTGAAGAATGCAGCTTAGAACCCCAAATCGGCTTTTGCCGCCGCGGCTGCTTCAAATATCGCCGCGTTAGGCAGGTTTTCCCAGGCGGTATCGCCAATTTCGGCATAAAACTGCTCATCATAGGGCCGAGTCCGCACAACGACGGGCATGGGTACGGCATGGCCCAACACCAGCGCCTGCTGCTTGGAATCTAGCTTGGCCAACACCGATCGCAGGCTTTGGGCACCGGAAACCCCTGTAAAAATTGCGTCAATATCTTTTTCGTCATTAAGCAAGGCGGTGATCCGCGTGCCTACTTGGGACATCACCTCGTTATCAATACCCGAAGGCCGCTGATCCACCACTAGCAGAGTGACAAAATATTTGCGCATTTCCCGAGCAATGGTGCCAAAAATGGTTTGGCGGGCCGTGGCCGGATCGAGAAACCGGTGAGCCTCTTCAATGGTGATTACCAGCGGCTGGGGGCGATCGCTGGGATTTTTGGACTGCAAAAACCGGTCGGCCTTGCGCACATAGCTGGCGTGAATGCGGCGGGCAATCACATTGGTTGCCAGCATATAAGAGAGCATATTGGACTGGGAGCCGAACTCCACAATGACATGCTGCCCGGCGTCGATGGCCTCTAAAATTTGGCTCACATAGTTGTGGGGACAGGCGCCGCGAATATATTTCAAATCCGCCAGCCGATTTAGCTTGCGCTGCAGCGCCATAATGGACGACTTGCTGCCCATCTTGGTTTCGCAAAACTCCTGGATTTCTTCGTTGGTCATCGCCAATAGACGACTAATCCAGTGCTTGCCAAACTCATTGCGCAAAATGATGGCATTCTCTAAGCTGGCCTCCGACAGATTCAGCTCCTCCCGCACCAGGGTCAAATCTTCCACGTCGATTTGGTCAAAACTGATGTAGAGCTCTTGAGCATCCCGCACCCCGCGCCGCAGGGTCGATTCCGGATCAAGGGTAAACATCTGCACCTGTCCGGGAAACAGTTGGCGCAGCCCTTTTACGGTGCTGAAGTGTTTGCCTTCACTGACGGCCTCCCAGCCGTACTCCGAGTGCATATCAAAGATCAAATTTACCGCTGCCCGCTTGCGGATAATCCCTGAGAGCAGCAGCCGGGTCAGAAACGATTTGCCCGTCCCCGACTTGCCAAAAATGCCGTTACTGCGCTCTACAAAACGGTCTAAATCTAGGCAAATGGGCACCTCCATATCGATTGGCTGACCAATGGAAAAATTGCGCCGATGGGGGTCATCTTCCCAGCCAAATACAGCTCGAAAGTCGCGATCGCTGGCGTCATACACCTGGCTAAAGTGATTGGGAATGGTTTTGACCGGCAGCAGTTCAATATTGGCGCTGCTTTGGGCTGAGTAAGAGCCCAGCCCTGCCGTTGACTGACCCTTTTTGGGTCGATCGTCAGCTTTGCCACCGTCCGTTGGCGTAAACATCAGCATAGGCGACAGCGCAATGGTGCCATAGGTGCCCGTCCCCGCCAGCACCTGCTGCATAAACACATTGGACGGGGCCGGCGGATTGGCCAAAATTCGCGGGCTAGCCGTCCCCAGGGTGACATCGGTCAACATGCAGAAAAACCGCGATCGCTGCCCCTGCACCACCAAAAACTTGCCCACTCGCATCTCTTCCACAGAGACATCAGCGTGCAGCCGCGCTTCCAAACCCTGGCTAAGAGAGCCCTGAATCACAGATCCGAGGGGATGTTGCAAATCTTCCATAGCAGTAGGGGCATAGGTGCAGATAGATAGACTGTCGAACTTAGAGTGCGATCGCCTGTACTCCTAACAATACATCAGTTCTATAAAAACTGAAGACAACTTTCCGCTGACGCGCAGTCTGCCGGCAGACTGCGCGTCAGATTACCCAGATTGCTTATCCGCCAGCTACCCCAGCGATACTCGATGCGACAAATAATCTGTCCAGTGCTATAGCCCATGATCAATCATCCGGATAGAAGCATTTGCTACACGGAAGCTGTTCAAATCGGTTCGTACTATTACGCATAAAGAATGAGTGAATTTACGTGTTCTTTGCGACTTTTTCACACAAATCTCACATCTGCTGCTGTACCATCGATGTGTTGTTCAGCGTGAACACTTTCGTTCATGCCATCAGCTCAGCTAACGGTTCACGCTGTCAAGCCTCTACCAGTGCAGATCTCAGTCGTAGGTCTCACTAGCATCGCTTCTCTGTAGAGATATGTGCCAATCTATCTGGATTTTTGGATATAGCTTTTCGTTGACCACTGATTAGCAGATTTACGACAAATATTTCAGATAAGGCTTTTAGCTTCTATCGTCTTTAAGGCACTTATTGCATGCATAAAGAGTTCCGCTGTCTAAGCGCAGTTCCAACTTTATACGCATCCAAATCTAATTGTTTATCGTACCTGTAGAGTTGCGCTAAAAGGCAATCAACAAAAAGCATTGTTGACACTAATTTTAGTCGTCTAAGACGACCATTTTTAGCAGAAAATTCACTATTTTTTGCCGTTATTCTTATGGTTAAAATTGTAGAATAGCTGGGTATAAAATTTCGATAAATATCAGTTTTTATCCGTAATTGTTGGTATATTTGACATGCCTCTCAGAGGTAATTCTAACTACACAAATCACAAAGGATAGGTCTCAATGGCTAATTTAGTTAACATCACAAATCCTGTGTCTCAGACTGGGGTTTTCGACACAGATGCTCAATCTTCCTTTTTTCTCGGCGGTGGCGCAAATGCTGAGAAAATTGTTAGTCAAGAGTTTTCCGATATTGTTAGTGGAAGTCAACTCAACGCTGACAAAATTGAAGCATTGCTAGATGAAATTTTGAAGTGAGCGAAGAATTTGAGACAATTGTTAACGGCAGCAAGCTTCACAGAAATAAAGTGGGAGCACTACTCGAAGAATTAGTGCTCGGCGATGGAATTGAAAACGTCGATCTATTAACACTGTCTTCTGACAGCTTTACTATTCAGCTAAATACCACAACGGGCTTCAAAGATACTATTTTAATTGAAGGTCAGGTGGCCAAAGATGCGATCACTGGTTTGAGCAAGGATGGCATCAATATTCCTGATGCTCACAATCAGCTCGGCATCTTTCAGTATGACTCTTCAAATAACATAGATGAGAACTTCTTTTTGGGCGGTGGAGCAAATGCAAAAGGTCTTGTCTCTCAGGATTTTGATAATCTTGTGGCAGGCAGCAAGCTGAAGGAAAGTGAGCTTGAGCAAATTTATCTGGGTGCTAGAGATGGCACCATTGACAACGTAGAACTGCTGTTCGGCAACTCTTCCAAGAACTTCACCGTTGCTTTGAATGTTCCGAGTCGGGGTACTCAAGATATTGTTACGGTAATTGACACCG
The DNA here is from genome assembly GCA_039177155.1 of Cyanobacteria bacterium P01_H01_bin.119. Taxonomy (GTDB): domain Bacteria; phylum Cyanobacteriota; class Cyanobacteriia; order Phormidesmidales; family Phormidesmidaceae; genus JBCBZT01. The sequence goes on along the minus strand of JBCDFX010000001.1, from coordinate 5,246 downwards.
CAGTGATTTAGAGAACATCTACCTTCGCTTAGCCCTGACGTCCTCCAGAATTGGGGGACGTTTTATTTTTTGCATCGATTAGGACTTACGCAACACGCTGTATTCTCCAATTTCGGGTGGAATTTGCATGCACCTGTATAATTTCTAACAACGCTACGTCTGGGCTGCGTTTGTCGTGGCCCAGATATTCTTTATGGGGGATATGCGATATTTGGAGGCTCGCAGCCTTTCTTGCAGGCATGGGATTTAATCTGAAAATAATCTGCAATCCCTGTTCGCAGGGTCTACACTTAGGGTCAATTCTCCTTAAAGCAGGGCTTAGGCAGTAGCCCCCGGTTTTGGACCGCTCCAAACTCTGGGGAAAGCAAGGGGATGTTGCCTAAGCCTTATAAAACCGGGCTAAAGAGATGTCTCTGAAACAAAACATGGATAAGGCCGCAAATCACGCCTGCCCTGTGTTAGGGTACCCGTGATTTGGCTGTTGACTTTAGCTTCAACCTGGGATAACTAGGGCAAAGGGTCGCATCGGCGCTCAGTTTCTAACGCTACGCCAGAAAATGGGTCAAATTATCAATCGGGTAACGTTACCTGTCTCACCGCATCTTACGCCTGCAAGTAAATCATCGCCATGTTCAACGCTACTGAGATTTTAATTGCTGACTTTGTAGATAAGATTCGGGCTGGCTATCATCGCACCTATGGCGGCCAGAACCCTGAGTATGAGGACATCATCGCTTGGGCAGGCAGCATGGCCTTAGAAAATATCGCCAACAGCGATGCCCTTTATCACAATGTTGAGCACACCATTTTGGTGACTTTAGTCGGTCAAGAGATTTTGCGAGGTAAACATATCCGCGAAGGAGGGGTCACGGGTGAGAGCTGGCTGCATTTTATTATTTCCCTGGTGTGCCACGATATTGGCTACGTCAAGGGAGTCTGCCGCCAGGATATCGATCGTAAAAGTTTATATGCAACAGGCACCAACGGTGAAATGGTTCACCTACCCGAGGGCGCAACGGATGCTTCGCTAACGCCGTACCACGTCGATCGCGGCAAGCTCTTTGTCGAAGAGCGCTTTGGCAAGAATGGTCTGATTGATGCCGAGTTGATTAAGCAAAATATTGAGCTGACCCGCTTTCCCGTGCCCAAGGAAGAAGATCATCAAGACACCAAAAAGTTTCCGGGACTGCTGCGCGCGGCTGATTTAATTGGTCAACTGAGCGATCCCCGCTACCTAAAGAAAATTAGCGCTCTGTTCTATGAGTTTGAGGAGACCGGACAAACCAAGTTTCTCAACTACAACCATCCCGGGGACTTGCGCAAAAACTATCCCAAGTTCTACTGGAATGTGGTTCATCCCTATGTGGAAGACGGACTGCGCTATCTTTCTCTCACCCAGGAAGGCAAGCAGATTATTGCCAATCTATACTCCAACGTATTTGTTGTGGAAAATGAGCAGGAAGCAGCAGTAGCGGTTTAGGATTTAGGGCCAGTTCACTATGGATACTCTGTTTACCCCGCTCCAGCGAGTGTTAATTAGCTGGTTGCTTATTTTAATCACGGGCTCTCTCACCCTCAATGCCATTAGCTTTGTCGGTGAAATTCTAAGCATTTTGGTCACGGCAGGGCTAATTGCGTTTTTGCTGAACTATCCACTGCAGCGGCTAGAACCTCTTATTGGACGCTCGGTAGCGGCGGCGGCGGTATACGGGCTGTCGGGGATTGCCGTAATTTTTGCTGGGCTAACGGTGCTGCCCCTGGTGCTAGAGCAGGGGCGAATGCTGCTCAACAATTTTCCCAGTGTGTTGGATTCGGCCCGTCAGCAGCTTCAGGAGTTTCAGTTGTGGAGTGAGGCGCGGGGGTTGCCTTTTGATATGCCGCTGGTGGAGCAGCAGCTCCTAAGCCAGCTCAAAGATCCTGCCCAAGCGATCGCATCAGGCGGCCTGGGGCTGGTGCTGGGCACCTTTAACGGCGTGCTGGATTTAGTGCTGGTGCTGGTGCTGTCGTTTTATATGCTGATTGACGGGCAGCGGGTCTGGCGCGGGTTAACGGCGTTTATTACCCCTGCAGTGCGGGGACGTTTAACCACCTCCCTAGAGAAAAATTTGCAGCGGTTTGTGTCGGGGCAGCTGATTTTAGGGCTGTTTATGGCGGTGTGTTTGGCGGTTGCCTTTTCGCTGCTGCGGGTACCGTTTTTCTTGCTGTTTGCGGTGTTTATCGGCGCGATGGAAATTATTCCCTTTGTAGGTGCCACCATCGGCATTACCCTGGTAGCGATTATCGTTTCTTCCTTAGATCTATGGATGGGGTTAAAGCTGGTGAGCGTCGCGATCGCGATTCAACAGGTCAAAGATAATCTGGTAGCTCCCCGCATCATGGGTAATCTAACTGGACTGAGTCCGGTGATTGTTTTTTCGTCGCTGCTGCTGGGCGCTCGGGTCGGGGGGCTGCTGGGAGTAATTTTGGCTATTCCGCTGACGGGGCTAGGCAAGAGTATTGTGGAAGTTTTGCTTGATCCCACCCTGCCGCCGCAAACTGGGCCATTTTTTTACAACCCTTTGGCAAAGCGATCGCTGCCTGAAGTTTCAAACGGGGCTTACGGAGCCCCTGCCGTAGAGACCGCACCACAAAACCCGCCTGTTGCCGTTGAAGAGTCCTCATCCGCCGCTGGATCCATAGTGAATCCACTATGAATCCACTGTGAGTCCTTCTGCCAGCCCGACCGTGTGCCCTTTTCTAAAGCTCACTGCTTGAGGTTGCCTACACTATCACTGCAATAGAGCCTTTTGCGCTATAGTCGCTTTCATTAGTTGCCGTTCTTGCGATACCCATGACCTGGTGGCAAAAGCTTAAAAAAAATTCCCTGGCCCGCTACGGCGCGATCGCCCTGCTGATTCTGTACCTAATGGCGATTGGCGCAGATTTTGTGGCTCCCTACGATCCCTATTTGACCCAGCCGGATGGATCGCTGCTGCCGCCGACTCAAATTTACTGGCGCAATCCGGAAACGGGTCAGTTTTTGGGTCCCCATGTGTATCCCACAACCCAGGGGCCAGTCGATTTGGAGACGGGCGATCGCGAACTGTTTGTGGATTTTGAGCAGCCCTCTCCCATCCGCCTATTTGTCTTAGGTGATGAGTACCGGTGGCTGCGCATTGAGCTGCCGCTGCCCACGCGATTTTCCCTCAGCGACCCCAATTTTCAGGACGTGGTAGTCTTTGGCGGCATTCCCGGAAGCCTGCATCTACTGGGCACCACTGGCCCTGGTAAGTGGAACCCGATCGGCACCGATGAACAAGCCCGGGATCAGCTGAGCCGACTGATTTACGGCAGCCGCATTAGCCTCAATATTGGGCTAATTGGGATTGCCATCTCCTTTCCGTTGGGGCTGCTGATTGGCGGCATCTCTGGCTACTTTGGCGGCCTTGTAGACGGAGTGCTGATGCGCCTAGTAGAAGTGCTAATGACGATCCCCGGGATTTATTTACTGGTGGCCCTAGCGGCGCTGCTGCCCCCTACGTTGACCAGCGCCCAGCGGTTTTTGCTGATTATTGTGATCACCTCATTTGTGCGCTGGGCCGGCCTAGCGCGGGTGATTCGAGGCCAGGTTTTATCCTTAAAGGCGCGGGAGTTTGTGCAGGCATCCCGGGCGATGGGGGGGCGATCGCTCTACATTATTATTCGCCATATCTTGCCCCAAACAGCGACCTACGTGGTGATTTCAGCCACCCTGGCTGTGCCTGGCTTTATTATTGCCGAAGCCGTTCTCAGCCTGATTGGGCTGGGCATTCAGCAACCTGATCCGTCCTGGGGAAATATGCTTAGCTCCGCCACAAACGCCTCAATTCTGGTGCTTCAGCCCTGGCTAATCTGGCCCCCTGCGGCGCTGATTGTGCTGACGGTGCTGTCGTTTAATTTGCTGGGCGATGGCCTGCGAGACGCCTTAGACCCGCGCAGCCTAAAGCAGTAATTTGACGGCGCACGATGTAAATCAATAAGTAATTTTAAGACTATGGCCTGCTTGAGTTGATTAAGGTAGTTTGCGCTACCCATTTTGAGCTTTGCCAGGGTTAATTCTCGACACAAACTAAAGCGAACCCAAAGAAAAAGCAAATCTTTGGGTTCTTTGCCGTCAAATCTAATTTGCTGATCTACCTTAGTAGATGGCCGAAGCATTTTATGCTGACGCTATGGTGGCTACTAATTCAAATTAGATTTAAAGGCTGCTTAGGCAAAGGTTGCACAAAGATTACTTAGGTAAAGGCTGCTCATGGGCAGATTGATGGGCTATATTCCAGAAATATTCAGTGTTGTCAGTAAGCAATCTAAAGCTGAATAAATGTTTAAGATCATTTGGCATCTGAATACGAATTGATGAACTGGTTTGCCTGCCTTCACATTATTTAGTTAAGTTTTCCGAGTTTAAGTCTTCTAAGTTTAAAGTTTTTTGAGTTTAAAGTTTTTTGAGTCTAGCGTTCAATTCAGAAGGTTCAGCTTTAAACGTTTACTCTAAGCAGAGCATTGCTTCAGTTCTGTATGGCCCAATTGTTAAATTTTGCTGCTCCGGCAGGAGCTTTCGCACTGTGAATATTCCAAGTTCAATTATTACGATGCTGGTTGGCATCTTCGTCACCTTAGTCAGCCTGTGGTATGGCCAAAATCATGGCTTATTGCCCGTTGCCGCTTCGGAAGAGGCGAGCCAGGTGGATGATTTATTCAACGCTATGATGACGATTTCTACCGGGCTATTCTTGCTGGTTGAGGGGGCATTAATTGTTGCAGCAATACGGTTTCGCCGCCGCCCAGGAGATGAGGAGGACGGGCCTCATATTGAGGGAAATATCCCTTTAGAAATCCTGTGGACTGCGATACCAGCCGTAATTGTTCTGGGCATTTCGGTCTATAGCTTTGAGGTCTACACAGAGATGGGAGGGCTAGAGCCGATGGCGCCAATGCGGCCCTCTCAATCCAAGATGGAGATTGCCTATGCCACTGAAGCGGGTGGTTTGCCCTTGCTGTACGGCAATGATGCTGTGTCCACCAACGCTATGGCCGCCAACGTAGGCATTGGCAGCAGCCCGGGTTACGCGGGTCCGAGCTTAACAGTTGATGTTACGGCGGTGCAGTATGCCTTTGTGTTTACCTACCCAGACAGCGGCGTGGTCGCGGGTGAACTCTATGTGCCTTCTGGGCAGCAGGTGAAGCTCAATCTCAATGCCCAGGATGTGCTGCACGCGTTTTGGCTG